>CAVEVJ010000382.1:0-2156 GCA_963619075.1 Acidaminococcaceae bacterium | reverse complement strand
CTGAAGCGGTCTTTGGGAGACCTCGAAAACGAGGCCCGTCAGATCGCCGAAATGCTCGGGGAAGAAGCTGCGGGGGAGGAACCCCGGATTGGCGCGGATTCCGATTCCGATGAAGTGGATACGTACGCGGGCGCGTATTTGGATTCTGGCGTAGGCCTGAATATGGATTCGAATTCCGACACTTATTCCGACACTTATTCCGATGCGTATTCCGATACGGATGTGGCGGAAACGGATCCGGGAGAGACGGGCCCGAGTGAACCTCCCGCGGATGACGTGGCCGTGGTCGGTATGCCTGAGATTGACGCGTTCTCAACCGGCACGTCCACGATTGGCGCAGGACTTGCGAGCGGGAACGAGACAGCCAACGATGCGGCGGTGGAGGCTTCCTCCACTGTTGTCGAGCCGGTCGCGGAACCGGTAGGCGAGCATGATGAGCCGGACGCGGTCGACGATGAAGCAGACGAAGCTGATGTCATTGACGTTGCTGACATCATTGATGCCGCGGATGACGGCAAGACTGACGCCGCTGACGTTGCTGCCGATGGCATAGCTGATGCTGGTGATGTTGATGATGCCGCTGATATTGCTGCCGAGAACGTCGTAGCCGCCGTTGACGCCAATCGTGACAACCATGACGGTGAGAACGCCCAAGAACCGCAAAAGGCCAAGATCTTCGCAGCGGAAACGCCACCCGTTACCATGAAGGAATCCTTGGATGCCGCGAAGCTGAGTGAAGCGGCCGTGTTCGTCGTTCGTCAGGAGAGACCGCGACGGATGCACGGATTCATCGTGGGAGGCCTCGTCAAGACTGCGGAACTGCCGGTGAAGGCGGAGACGGAACCCGAACATGAGTGGTTCAGTTCGGTGCTTATGACGCTCATTGTGAATGAGTTCCCACTTAACCGCGATCTTATACGTGAACAGGTGTCTGATTTGGTCGGCGGCAGCATGGCAGATGAAAAGCGTCGCAAAATGATCAGTAGCGGTTTGGTCGGCCTTGAATACGATGGGATGATTCGTTGCGAATCTGACGGCTACTATTATCTGACCGCTGAAGATGCTGCTTTTCGTATATGCAGAGGGAAACGGATCAGCTATATCAGCAAGGTGGAGCTTGCCTCGGTGATGCGTTTGGTCTGCGCCAAGAATCGCGGCATACCGAAGAGGCAGCTTTTCAAGGAAATCATGACGCTATACGATTTCGGCAAAAGCAACAAAAGAATCGAACGTCGTTTCGACGAGGCTTTCAAATTGCTGGTTGATCTGAGACTTGTCAGAATGGAAAAGCAGCAGCGTTTTTATCGCGTCTACGTCGAAGGGCAGGTTTCCGATACTCCGGACAGGCCTTTTGGCGCGGTTCTAAAGGCCATGAAGGGAAAGGAAGCGACCCAATCCGCGGCACGGAACAAGCCCAAGGATAATGCTTCGTCTTCCGTTGCCCGAGTGGTCGATCTGCCGACTGGCGAATGGAGGAAGGTCTCCGCTGCCAAATCGCAGAAATCGACCAAATCGCAGGGTGATGAGACATCATACGAAGAGAGCGGGCGCGAATCCGCGAAGGTGAGCGAGCCCGACGTCGAGGCAGAGATCATGTCTTCCGTGAACCGTGAATTCACCACCTACGGCGAACGGTACGGTTTGTCGTATGCCGAGCCGGTGGAAATGAGAAGGCTTCCCAGCCGGAATCATTATATGTCGGGTGAGACGTGGCTGAAGTCGGCCGTGGTGTTTCTGGTTAGAGAGGAGTTTCCGCTTGTGTACGGGATGCTGCGCAAGCAGCTGATGGGCCCCATGATTCAGGCGGGGATGGAAGAACATCGGATCGATGAATATCTTAGGGCCGCGATTCGGAATTCCTCGGATCGTGTCAAGTGCGGGAAAGACGTCTTAGTGCCTGTGGATTGCAGTGATCTGCCTTTCAGGATCATTCGTCGTCGTGAAATCGACTTCATCAGCGAAACGGAAATCAGATATGTGATGAGACACATTATTCGCACTTGTCCCGGGCGAGACAGGAGCTTCCTATTCGATGAGGTATTCCTCGTGTATGGATTCCGAAACAACAGCACGAAGATCGAAAGAGCGTTCGGGAGCGCGATCAACTCACTGGTGAAAAAAGGCAAGGTCAAATTCTCTCATGGAGGCTTCTATCT
>CAVEVJ010000381.1:0-2188 GCA_963619075.1 Acidaminococcaceae bacterium | reverse complement strand
CGCTTGACGAGATTCAGAACGACATCACGCAGTCCACTCCGGCCAGCTTCGAACCGACCATCGATTACGTGGTCACCAAGGTGCCGCGTTTCGCCTTCGAGAAGTTCCTGGGCGCCGATCCGACCCTGACCACGTCGATGAAGTCCGTCGGCGAGGCCATGGCGTTGGCCGGCAACTTCCAGGAATCCCTTGGCAAGGCCATGCGTTCCATCGACAAGCGTCATATGGGCTTCAACTGGGACGGCGACAAGCCGTCCGCTGAAGAGGTCGAGCAGCTGCTCGAAGCCATCAAGGTGCCGACTGAGCATCGTTATCTGCAGATTCAGCGCGCACTGTGGGGTGGCGCGACCTCCGAGCAGATTTTCGCGGCCACCAAGATCGATCCGTGGTTCATCCGCCAGTTCGAACTCATCAACGAGACCGCGCTGGAAGTCAAGTCCGCAGAAAAGCTCACCCGCAAGCTGCTGAAGAAGGCCAAGCTGGCAGGTCTGTCCGATCTGCAGATCGCCCACCTGCGCAAGATGGGCGACGAGGGCGAGAACACCATCCGCGAACTGCGCTGGACCTATGACCTTCGTCCGGTGTTCAAGACCGTCGATACCTGCGCCGCTGAGTTCGATGCCGTGACGCCGTACTACTACTCCTGCTATGCGGACGAGAGCGAACTGCGCCCGCGCGACCGCGAAGCCGTGATCATCCTCGGTTCCGGACCGAACCGCATCGGACAGGGCATCGAATTCGATTACACCTGCGTGCATGCCGTGCAGGAGCTTGGCAAGGACTATGACACCATCATGGTCAACTGCAATCCGGAAACCGTGTCCACCGATTACGACATGTCCGACCGTCTGTACTTCGAGCCGCTCACCTTCGAGGATGTGCTCGAAATCTACGAGGCCGAGAAGAAGATGGGCCCGATCAAGGGCGTCATCGTGCAGCTCGGCGGTCAGACCCCGCTGTCCCTTGCCGCACGTTTGAAGGCTGCCGGCGTGCCGATTCTCGGAACCACTCCGGAATCCATCGATTTGGCAGAAAACCGCGAGCTCTTCGGCGAAGTGCTCAAGAAGGCCGAGATGAACGCTCCGCGTTACGGCACGGCTCTGAGCCTCGACGAGGCCCGCGAGGCCGCGCACGGCATCGGCTATCCGGTGCTGGTGCGACCGAGCTACGTGCTCGGCGGTCGTGGCATGGAAATCGTGTACGACGATGCCCAGCTGCGCAAGTACGTTGACCGCGCGCTCCAGGAAGCCCAGGCCGATACCGTCGTGTCCGGACGTCTTCCTTCTCCGCTGCTGATCGACAAGTTCCTCCAGGACGCCATCGAAATCGACGTCGACGCGCTGTTCGACGGCGAGGAGCTGTACATCGGCGGCATCATGGAACACGTTGAGGAAGCCGGCGTGCATTCCGGCGACGCCGCGTGCACCCTGCCTCCGAGCACGCTGTCCGACGATCAGATCCGTCGACTGCGTGAGGGCACCTACGCCATCGCCAAGGGCTGCGGCGTGCAGGGCCTGATCAATGTGCAGTACGCCTTCATGGCTAACACCCTGTACGTGATCGAAGCGAACCCGCGTGCGTCCCGTACCGTGCCGTTCGCGTCCAAGGCCACCGGCGTCGCTCTGGCGAAGGCCGCGGCACGAATCATGGCCGGCGAGACCATCCAGCAGCAGCGTGACAACGGCCTGCTGCTGCCTCACGGCGATGGCGGAGACATCCGTGGCGGACAGCAGGTCGCGGTCAAGGAATCCGTCCTGCCGTTCAAGCGCTTCCGTACCCCGCTTGGCAAGACCGTCGACGTGCTGCTCGGACCGGAAATGCGCTCCACCGGCGAGGTCATGGGCTTCGACCGTGACTTCCCGCATGCGTTCGCCAAGAGCCAGCTCGCCGCATACGATGGCGGCCTGCCGACCAGCGGTAGCGTGTTCATCTCCGTGAACGATACCGACAAGCGTCAGCTGCCCCTGTTCGCGGCCCGTCTCGTTGAACTCGGATTCGACATCTGGGCCACCGAAGGCACCGCCTCCGTGCTGCGTCGTTACGGCATCGATTCCAAGATCGTCGACAAGATCAGCGTCCGCATGGACTCCAACCCGGAAGATCCGGTCACCACGTACCACGCGGAAGGCAGCGTCGGCAAGAACGTTGTCGAGCTGATCGAGGAAGGCGCGATCGACCTGATCCTCAA
>CAVEVJ010000380.1:0-2280 GCA_963619075.1 Acidaminococcaceae bacterium | reverse complement strand
TTGCGGACGATTTCCGGTACGGCGCTTGCCGTGGAAATCATGCTGGTCCACTGAGTCAGCGGCCGAAACACGGAGACCAGATCCACGATTTGATGAGATTCCTTGTACAGGCGCGGCACGTTGCCCTGCGCGCAAATCGCCACCATGGGCGTAGTGCTCGCATTGGCCTGTGCGACCGGCAGGGTGAGATTCAACGCGCCCGGGCCAAGCGTAGCCAGGCAGACTCCCGGCTCGCCGGTCAGATGGCCTTGCGTGGACGCCATGAAACCGGCTCCCTGCTCGTGGCGGGTCAGGACGAAACGGATGCGACCGTCGCGTTCCAACGCCTCCATAAGCGGAATGTTTTCCTCACCGGGAATGCCGTAGATAACATGCACGCCTTCATTGACCAAACACTCGACGAATAAATCGGCGACGTTGCGCACATGCTCGTCGTAGGTTGTTTCAACTGCGTTTTCGCTGGATATTTCCTTTTTCACGAAGACACATGTTAACGACTGATTTGTAACATCTCCGCTAACGCGTCGCCCGTCTGTGTAAACGCCGGACGATTTTTCTCCATTGGCTTCAGAGCGGTTTCACAACGAAGCCGTCCCACCTTGTTCCCGTAGGCGACACATAGCCGGGTGCATCTATCGTCTTCTAGATATCTGAGGTTTCGGGAGAAGGTGCAGCGGACTGGAACGGCTTAAGTTCGGCACGCACCTTGTCTTTTTCGGCGTCGGACGAATACTCCACAACCAAAAAGGCATACTCGTGTCGGCCACGCGAGAAGGTGATATCACCACACCGAGGACGCTGTTCTTCCGGTATCTCACGGAACATTTCACCGTCGACATCAGCTGTGAAACAGAAACCGTCCCACGGCTGTTCCGTCTCGTCTTTCGCGCCCCTATACAGCATGCTCTCCGCCACGGTGAATTCTGGGGAAAAATCCACTGTACCGTCGTTCCATGCGCGGCAAACCACTTTCGGCAGGCCGTCTTTCCCATAGGGTTTCTCGATCAGGGACGCGTATCCCAATGATGGCAGCAACGCGCCGATGCGACGTGTCACCGCGATGCGAGACACTCGCACCTTGTTGCTTTCGAAAGTGTGGTTCCTCCCATCCTCGAAAATGGCATGAATGTCTTGGGCACGCGGAGAGCGTTTCGGATCAAGCCATTTGGAAAGAAACGTATCCGGAAGGAGCGCCAACGACGCGAAACGGTTGCACGCGTCCTCCTCAAATCTTTTACCGGCATAATCACTTTCGAACGAGCAGATCCGCTTCATCAAATCGAAATCGGTTTCCTGCAGGTAATGGCCGATCTCATGCAGCAACGTAAAATTGCGCCTTGTCGTGAATGATCCTTCATCCCATGCCACGTATGCCCTGTCCAATTCGGTTCCCGGACGTGGTGAGGGAGAGAAGAATCCGAGAAGATCGGCGAACGAAGCGTTGTCGTCCACGGTTCGGCCGTCTTCTCGGATGGCTTTGACCTTATCCTGCTCTCGAGATGAGTAGTACACGATATCCAGTCGTTCCGCCCAGTGCTGTTGCAGCTTTCCGGGATCGTTCTTGCAGTCCAACGAGAACGATCGATTTCCTTTTCGGGCGAGCTTGAGCATCTTGTTGACCTGTTTGTCTAGGTTCCGCTGATATTCGAGGTCGTCTACCATCATTCGGACTCCCGGTTCCTTACCATGCTTCCCGCCGCCTTCTTCAGCAGTCCGATGATCGCTTCATCGCCGGAACCATTGGTTCTGACGGCAAGGACGAACGCTTGATGGGCAAGTTCGCCACGTGCGTCGCTCTCAAGGTCGAACAATGATGTGGAGGATTGCTGATGATCTAGGTAATCATCGACCACGAAACGCCAACGCGGCTGCTCAGACAGTTCCACGAACGCGCGCGGCGGAGTGTTCGTGGTTTGCGGACGGGTTCCAAAACCGGCGTCAGCCATAAGCTTTTCCTGCTCGTCGGTAAGCATCAATGTACCGCGACGCACCGCAAGACATTGCGCAGGAGCAAGACCGAGTACAGAATGCAAGGCATCAATGTAGTCGCCGATGTCTTTCCTGACGTCGAATTTTTTCTCCGAAGCGCTATGCAGCTCGGGAAGTTGATCGCACAACGCCTGCCATCGTTCGAACTGGTTTTGGATGTTCAAGCGGTTCGCAAGAGCGATGTAGTCGCTGTCGTAAGGGTCATATGTACCTTCGAACGAGCGGATGCCTTCCGAAACATGTTCGTCAAACGAACCATACGGAACCGACAACAACCGGACGGGTATCGTC
>CAVEVJ010000379.1:0-2410 GCA_963619075.1 Acidaminococcaceae bacterium | reverse complement strand
CGCCGACGAGTTCAGCGCGCTGGACATGGCCCTTGACAAGCTGACCCTGCGTCTGCGTCGTACCCGCGACCGCCGCAAGGACCATCATCGTGGCTACACCAACCCGGTTCCGGTCGACATGGGCGTTGTGGAGCCGACTCCGGTCGAGGAACCGGAGGAGGAGCCGGCGAACAACAGCCCGGCGGATGCCGTGGCGGCCGAGCTCGGACCGGGAGAGTCGGTTGAGGTTCAGGTTGGAGACACCCCGATCGTCATCCGCCGCAAGCTGCATATCGCGGAGCCCATGTCCATCGACGAAGCCCTGTACGAGATGGAACTGATCGGGCACGACTTCTTCCTGTTCGTGAACAAGGAGACCGGTCGTCCGTCCGTCGTCTACCACCGCCATGGTTGGAGCTACGGTGTGTTCGAGATTGATACCCCGGAGAACATGGCGAAGTAAGTTCTTGCGGAACGACTGATTGCACGGCCGAATATGGATGACGAGGAGGATTCACGTTGTTGGACGTGAATCCTCCTCTTTTTGTCTTTGATGACGGGTGGATCGTCCACAAAATGTAAAATTACGTAAAATGGACGATGTTTTTTCGGAAAACGTAAGTTAGGACTATCCTCGGTGGAGGTAACTCACATACACAAAGGGAGTGATTGTGGTAGATATAGTTGACAAAGCCCTGCGAATGGGCGAAGGCCGACAGATCAAGAAGCTTGAACATGTCGCACAGGCGACTAACGCCTTGGAAGACGAGATCGCGGCCCTCAACGACGAGGAGCTCAAAGGCCAGACCGCCAAGTTCAAGGAGCGTCTTGACAACGGCGAGAACATCGACAAGATCATGCCGGAAGCCTTCGCGACCGTACGTGAAGCGTCCAGGCGTACCTTGGGACTGCGTCACTTCGACGTCCAGCTCATGGGCGGCGCGGCCCTGCACTGGGGCAACATCGCCGAAATGAAGACCGGTGAAGGAAAGACCCTCGTGGCAACCCTGCCGGCATACCTGAACGCGCTTGAAGGCAAGGGCGTTCATGTGGTCACCGTCAACGACTATCTGGCAAGCTACCAGGCGGAACTGATGGGCCGTGTCTACCGCTTCCTCGGCATGAGCACCGGCTGCATCATCACTGACCAGAAGCCGCCGGAGCGCCGCAAGCAGTACAACGCCGACATCACCTACGGCACCAACAACGAGTTCGGCTTCGATTACCTGCGTGACAACATGTCTTGGGAGAAGGCCGACCTGGTGCAGCGCGGCCATCATTTCGCCATCGTCGATGAGGTTGATTCCATCCTCATCGACGAGGCCCGTACCCCGTTGATCATCTCCGGACCGGCCGAAGGCGACGTGACCCGTTGGTACCGCCAGTTCGCTCGACTGGTACTCAAGCTCACCCGTGATGAAGACTACGAGATCGACGAGAAGAAGAAGGTCGTCGGCATCCTTGACCCGGGCATCACCAAGATCGAAGACTACCTGGGCATCGACAACCTGTACGAGCCGAACAACACCGCTCTGATCGGCTACCTGAACAACGCCATCAAGGCCAAGGAACTGTTTCTGCGCGACCGCGACTACGTCGTGACCGGCGGTGAAGTGCTCATCGTCGACGAACACACCGGCCGTATTCTGCCGGGCCGCCGCTACAACGAAGGTCTGCATCAGGCTATCGAGGCGAAGGAAGGCGTGGAGGTCAAGGCTGAGAACCAGACCTTCGCCACCATCACGTTGCAGAACTACTTCCGCATGTACGACAAGCTGTCGGGCATGACCGGTACCGCGGAGACCGAAGCCGCCGAATTCATGGGCACCTACAAGCTCGGCGTGCTGCCGATCCCGACGAACAAGCCGATGATTCGTGAGGATCAGGACGACTTGATCTTCCGTACCAAGAAGGAAAAGCTCGCCGCCATCGTGCGCGATGTGGCCAAGCGCCACAAGAAGGGCCAGCCGGTCCTGCTGGGCACCGCCTCCGTGGAATCCTCCGAAATCGTCTCCTCCCTGCTCGACGTGGCCCAGATTCCGCATCAGGTGCTCAACGCCAAGCAGCACGACAAGGAAGCCGCGGTCGTGGCCGTGGCGGGCCGCAAGGGGGCCGTTACCGTGGCCACCAACATGGCAGGCCGTGGTACCGACATCATGCTCGGCGGCAACGTCGAGTTCCTCGCGGACGCCAAGCTCAAGGCGGAAGGCTATTCGCCGGACGATACTCCGGAAGAGTACGAGAAGCGCTGGCCGGGCACCCTGGCTGAGATCAAGGAGCAGGTCAAGGACGAGCATGAAGAGGTCGTGGAACTTGGCGGCCTGTACGTGCTGGGTACTGAACGCCACGAATCCCGCCGAATCGACAACCAGCTGCGCGGTCGTTCCGGGCGTCAGGGCGATCCGGGTGAATCCCGCTTCTACCTGTCGCT
>CAVEVJ010000378.1:0-2691 GCA_963619075.1 Acidaminococcaceae bacterium | reverse complement strand
CCTTCACGGTGAACGCCTTCAACTCGACGTTACCCGTGGAGAAGATCTCATAGTCGCATCCGTATACCGATGGCAGGGTCTGGGTATCCGCGTCAATGTCATCCGCCGTGATGGCCACGGTATCAATCCAAGTGTCGCCATTATCCTCGCTGATGTAGCTCTGGCCTGCGGAGACCTTGGCTTCTTGGTAGCTCATACGCGTTCCACTCGCCGACTCGTCCGGGTCAGCGATATCCCTGGAAGCGACCTCCAACGGCACGTAACGGCCGTTGCGTCCTTCCACCGTCTCCACGACGGAGAACTTCTCCCCCGCCTGCAGATCGATCTGCTCGTCAAGCTCGATCGTGTGATAGCCCGCGAACTCAATCGTCCGCTCGCCTTCGGCCACCAACGTACCGTCAGTCGGACTGGTCGCACCGTCATTGAGCTTGTACACCTGATAGGAAACCTCGGAATTCGGATTGACACTCACCACCGAAACCGCAGCCAGCTTCTCATGAGAACCGGCAGTGAACACATTCGCGAACTGCGCATCGCTGCCGAAGGCGTTCGGCTTGATCTGCGCCACGCTCGCGGATCCCAGGAAATCATACTGGTAGTTGTAGTCGTACGAATACGCGCCGGAACCGCTGGCGCTGTCGTAGATGAACTTGGATGGATTATCGATGGTCATGTCGTAGTAGGAGAGGTAGAAGTAGCCGCCATCCGCCCAGTCGGAGCCCCAGCTGTTCTTGATGATCCACGCGCCATCCGCCTTGGGGATATTCCTCTCTTCGGGGTCCACGGTCAGATCGCCGAAGTTCTCCTTGGAATAGTTGTCATCCCAGCCGACGATGGTGACCGCATGGTTCGCCATGGTCGACTCGTCGCCCGTGGTGATGTACTTGTTCACGTACTGCGCGTAGTTGGAATTGAAATACTTCTTCTTTCCGGTGGCGAAATAGCTGATGGTCACGGCGCCTTCGTCCATCAACGACTTCTTGATGGCGTCCTGCGCGGCGGAATCGTGCACATAGTAATCGCTGTAATCCGTCGTTTCGGAAGTAATGGGCACGCTGAACGTGGCCGGACTCGGAAGCTGGTCAACGTTCTGCACGTGAATCGACGAGGAATTGCGGTATTCCTCGCTCAATCCCGGCTCGTCATCCGAATAGTCGCTGCTGCCCGGATAAGGAACCATGCTGTAGGGAAGATCCTCTTCGGATACGACTCCCTGCCAGCTGGACAAAGCCGCGATGGCATCCGTGTAGCTCGCGCCCTTGTTCATCACCTGCTGGACAAGCGGCTCCTCCATGCCCTCATTGACCTTCACCGAAGAGCCTTCTCCAACCTGATCGTGAAGGTCCATCGGCGAAGTCAGCAGTGTGGTCTTCTCGTAAGTCTCCTCGCTCAACGGCGTGCTCGCGAACCAAGCCAACTGCAATTCGGAAAGATCCGGCTCGCTCTGACTATCAAGACCGGTCACGCCATGCTTGAGCATGCTGCTTTCCAGCGACGCCATGGTGGCGAACGTCCAGCACACGCCCCACGTATGCTGATTCTTTACGCTTGTGGTGTACTTCACGCCATCCACGTTGCGCAGATCGTACGTTTCAGGTAGGTTCTCTTCGGAAAAAGCCATGGGCTCATCCGCGGAATAATTACGTAATGCCTGCACATTAAGATTGCCGGCACCGTAGCTTCCTCCATACTGAACGTCATCCGTCAGCGGTTCCGCGTAGGCGGACGGCACTGTGACGCCCAAGCCAAGGGCCGCCGTGACGGCGAGCGCCACCGCGGTCCTCTTCATCTGCTGCTTCTTCATGTTTTCTCATTCTTCTGTAGCGGAGGGGCCGAACGTTTTCTCGTATGATGCCCGAACTGGCCGGTCGTCTGCAGAGGCGTCCGCCAACCGTTCGGGGCACCCTTGAAAGTGTCCGGTTTCCCCCTTGGATCCGTTACGAATTATACCCGTTGAATGAGTCGGACTTATTAGTAGTCGATGCCATCTTCCATGGCTTGTTCCAGCCATGTTTCGGTCACGATCGGAATGCCGTAGTCGCGTGCCTTGCGTGCTTTGGTTGATTCCGAATACGGGTCGGCCGCCACTACGAGTTTCACTTGTTTGGTTACGTACGGTTTGACGTCGAGTCCCATGATTTCCAGCTCGTCTTCCCAGTCGGTCCTCCGCTGGCGCATTGCCCCCGTGAGTACCACGCTGTCCCCTATGCGTAGCCGGAAACCCTTGGGAAGATGCGGGTTGAAATCATCGGCATTGGTTTCGTTGTGTGCGTTGCCGTCCGTTTGACCGGCCGTTCGGTAAGCCGTCTGGCCATCCGTTGATGATTCGTTTGCATGTGGCTGCCGCGTGGCACCCATTCGAGTCTCGCGTAGTGTGCAAGGTCCGGCCACTGTTCTTCCGCCTGTTTCGCGGCGGCAAGTCTGTGATTCCATCCCGGCCATTCATGGTCGGCTTCCATGAGTCTGCCTAAAAGCAACGCGGTGGCATGCGCGTCACTTAGGGCGCTGTGCGCGTCCTCGTTGTCTATATTGAACGTACGGCAGCAGTCGGCGAGTTTGCCGACGCCGATTAGGGAGCGTGACAGCTTCATCGTGCACAGCATGGTATGGGGGTTCACGGGAATGTCGAATCCGAGTCTTTGGTATTCGGCAAGCATGAATTTCGAATCGAACGCCACATTGTGCGCTACG
>CAVEVJ010000377.1:0-2728 GCA_963619075.1 Acidaminococcaceae bacterium | reverse complement strand
ACATTATCCCTGACCGGATAGAGCTTGGAACGCAAGCACCCTTAACCGTAGACGAATTCAAGGAATACGTGCGCCTGTGCTCGACTCTGAGCGTTGACGACGTGATGGAATGCAGGAAGGAGCTGCCGGA
This sequence comes from Acidaminococcaceae bacterium, assembly GCA_963619075.1. Lineage (GTDB taxonomy): Bacteria > Actinomycetota > Actinomycetes > Actinomycetales > Bifidobacteriaceae > Bifidobacterium. The sequence goes on along the minus strand of CAVEVJ010000377.1, from coordinate 2,598 downwards.
CGGTTCGCTCCCTACAGGGGGCTACCTTGCGGACGCCTACCGGGAATTGGGCGACGTTCAGAGGAAAGTCTCCACGCTGGCGCACGCCGGACTGAACATGGAGACGGTGGACTCCACCACGGAGCGGGAGCTGAGGGAAACCCTGCGAATCTGCGGAAAGTCCCTGAAGGAACTGCGCGCGCTTGATGGTGAATGGGAACGGGAATTCGGCCGATTCATCAGAAGCAGCAGAAAACAGCGTGAATGGCTTCGCGATGGAGTGGAGAAACTTCAAGGCGAAATCTCGAAATGCATGGAGCTTGAACGGCAATGCCGAGGACACCGGATCGTCATGCCCGAAGGCGACCCGTCCATCCAGACCAAGCTGCTCGACCAGTGGTCGAACAGACTCGCGCAAGGCAAGGGCCTTCCGAAGATCTTCAACAGAGAATTGCGTGATTTCGCTTCCACCGTCACCTTCGACGGATACCAGCCGCACACCGTCGAACAACTGGACGTGATCAAGGTTTTCGTCAAGGAGCGCGTGGAACTGTCTCGTCTGGACACGCTCGTGAAGCGTACCTATGAAGGTATTCCGGTACCCGTCGTGAATGTCAGCGAGAACACGTTGCCGGTTCTGGCCGATGCTGCCGACAGGACGCTCGGACTGATCATTTGGTGGAATGACGACGCGCCACTGGCCTATGACAGGCTCCGCACGTTATTCCACGACATCGATCCGATCCGTGACCTTGAAACATTGGAAGACTGCGTCAACGCACTTGAAGGATACGCGGCCAGAAACCGAGAGGTCGAAATACGGCAGATGCTTGACGCGGTGGCGGACATATGCGAACAGCACACGTCAGGTGGTCATTCGAATCTTTGGAAACTATTGCTAGCAGCCCTCGAACGGCGCGACACCGACGCATGGCAGTCGACGCTTGACGAGGCCGCGCGCCTGTCGAACGTAAGGGCGGACGTGGCGAGACGTGGCGAGCTCGAGGCGCGTCTGTCGAAGGTCGCGCCGCAATGGTCGTCGGATATTCTTGCGACCAAAGGCGAAGCAGCCGGAAACGTGTGGGATTATCCTCGTGCGTGGGCATTGGCCCAGGCGAACGCATGGGTGCGCGACATCGCGCAAACCGTTGACATGGGAAGTCTGCTGGACGAGTCCCTCGCCTTGAACGCGGAATTGCACGAGACCGTCTTGAAGCTCATCAGCTGGTCGGCCCGCCTGCATCTCAAGGAAGTGCAGGATCCCGACGAGCGCAGATCCTTGAATATCTGGCTCGAAGCGGTGAGGAAATACGGCAAGGGAACCGGCAAGAACGCGCTGCGGTACCTGTCGACGGCGCGACGCGAACTGCCGAAGGCAATGAATGCGATGCCCGTGTGGATCATGCCGTTGCACAAGGTATTGGAGAATTTCGATCCGCTGGTATCCCACCCGTTCGACGTGATCATCGTGGATGAATCCTCGCAATGCAACATTCTTTCCGTCGGCGTTCTCGCTTTGGCGGACAAAGCCGTCATCGTCGGCGACGACAAGCAGACATCCCCCAGCGGAGCATTCCAGAGACTGGACGCAATCAACAGAATCCAGGAGCAGTACATTCCCGATTTCGCGGACAAGACGCTGCTGGACATGAGGGACTCCCTCTACGCGATGGCGAACAGAACCTTTCCCTCGACCATCATGCTTCGCGAGCATTTCCGTTGCGTACCGGAAATCATCGATTATTCGAACAGGTTCTACGACAATCAGATTTTCCCGTTGCGCGAGAAGACTCATCCGCAGATAGGCTCTCCGCTGAAGTTCCGCCGTATCAAAGGCGCGGAAGTCGAAAAAAGAGGCAATGATTCCATCAATCCGATGGAGGCCGAGGCGATCGTAGAACAGATAGCGGCCTGCTGCGGCGACCAACGTTACGACGGTATGACGTTCGGCGTCGTGACGATGATGAGCGGTCAGCAAAGCAGCGTCATTCGAGACATGCTGATCGACGCGATCGGCGAGGAGGAGTTCGTAAAACGACGTCTGAGAGTCGGCAATCCTCCGGACTTCCAGGGAGACGAGCGAAACGTCATCTTCATCTCGTTCGTGGCCAACAGCAATTCGTATGCGGCGACGCAGCAATCGCATGCGCAATGGGTCAATGTGGCGGCGTCCCGGGCGAAGGACCAGCTTTGGTTGTTCTACTCCATGAACCCATCCACCCTGAATGTGAACGACTATAGACGTGGGCTCATCGAATATGTGCGGGACTACGGTACGGAGGAAGGGCCACGGGAGAAAGCATCGTTCGCAAGCGGAGTGAAAACGAGTTTCGAAAGGGATGTCTTCGACGTTCTTTGCGATCTCGGATACCGTGAGGAAACCACGTACCGGCATCAGGTCGGCCGATACCAGATCGACTATGTGGTCGATATGGGCAACGGTTGCAGGGTCGCGCTCGAATGCGATGGTGATAGAAACTCCGATCCGGAACTCGACAGGATCGATATCGAAAAGCAAAGGATTCTGGAACGTCTTGGATGGCGGTTCATCAGACTAAGCGCCCTGGCGTTCTATCTTGACCAGGATGGCGTTACCGGCATGCTGAAGCGGTCTTTGGG
>CAVEVJ010000376.1:0-2768 GCA_963619075.1 Acidaminococcaceae bacterium | reverse complement strand
ATCAAGCCTGATACAGTGGCATAAGAACAAACGTACGAATGGATGGGGGTCGCGTGCCGAACGCTCTGGCCTGGCTTGACGACGAACTGCGCAGTGAATGCAGTCAGCCGGTGTTGCAGCGCGCCCGGGGCATCGCCAACCAGTGGCGAGCCAAAATGATGGAGCTGGGTTGTCTGAGCGACCCGCAGGGCGATTCGTTGACGCTCCACGCCACGATCCGCGGCACCACATCGCCATCCAGCCGTTACGAGACGCAGGCGTCGCTCGACATGCACGACCGGCTGTTTCTGGCACGCTACTGCACCTGTCCGGCCTTCAGCGAATCGCGATACGGATACGGCGCTTCGAACGCTGGCAAATACCGTAGCCAGTACGGATACCGCAGTTTCGACGACGATGATGATTACGACGATTACGAATACGTCGATGATTACGATGATTACGGTGACTTCGGCTCCCGCTCCGGTTCCACGTTCGGACATGTCGAACAGGATCCGCATGATGTCCGGCCCTCCGAAGGACTGCGTTACACGGGCATGTGCAAGCACATCGCAGCCATGCTGCTGCTGTTCATCGAACAACCCGAACGATTCCACGGATACCGGCCGGAACAGGCCACGCCACGATCCTTGGGCGAGTACATGCGCAAACTCGACGCGAAGCAGGGCAACGCCGGCGAGGGCGCGCAACTCGACCTGCTCAAACGCATCAGCGGAGCCAAAAGCCGGCTCGCGGACGAACAACGCGGCATCGCGCACAATCCCAACGGCTCGAAATCCGGAAAACGCGGTAACGGTCCCGTCGATGTGACGCCCGGCGGCGTGAGGCTGGAACCGAAACTCGCCGTCGGACGCGACTCATGGTCGCTGTCCCTGAACATCGGCTGCGGCAACGCGTCGTACATCGTCAGGAACATCGCCCGACTGCTGTCCGACGTGGACTGCGGAACGTACGAATCGTACGGACGCCAACTCGCCTTCGCGCACACGCCGGAAATGTTCGACGGCTTCTCACGGGACCTGCTGACGTTCCTGAACCAGGTGGTCGAAGTGCGCAGGCTCGCGCAGAACCAATCCGGCTACTACCACAACATGCCACGCTTCGGACGCGACATCATGCTTTCCCACAGCGAGATATGCGACCTGCTCGACCTGTTCGAAGCCCTGCCGCAGAACGACTCGGACGATCCGACCAAGTCCGCCGAACGATCGGACGGGATTCGCGGCGCGGCCGAAACCGGAAGAAGCGGACGCGTCGCGTGGCCTTCCGGGGAAATCGGCCCGCGGAAGGATACGAGACCGTCCTTCGTCGAAATATCGGACGGCGTGCATGCGCACAAGATACGGATCATGGAAGGCGATCCCGATTTCCGTCTCGAGGCTCGATACGAACAGAATGGCGATGCGGCAGGCGTGCGGATCACGGCGAACCGTACGATCGACGCGGTATTGCGCGGACGCCGAAGCGAATACATCATGAGCGCCGAAACGGTCGCCACTCGGCAGCCGGGGGAGACGGGCACGCTGTTCCGCTGCACAGGAGGTCTCGACGAAGCGATGGAGGCCCTGAAGGAACTGTGCGGCGCGGACTCGAATACGGAAGGCGTGTTCATCTCCGACGACGACTGCCCCATGTTCTCACGCACGATCCTGCCCAAGCTCGCCAAAGCGGGAATCAGCTTCGACATACCCCAGGAAGTGGCGTACCGGCAGGCGGAATGCCGGATCGAATTCTACTTGGACCGCGACCTGCGCGGCATGACCTGCGAAGTTCTGGCCCGCTACGGCGACTTCGCATTCCAGCTGGTGCCCACGGCCAAAGCATTGCGTGGCATGATAAACGTGGATTCCGCGTCGAAGGCCGCTCTGGTCAAACGCGACTCGCATAGTGAAATGTTCGCCGTGCAGGTGGTGCGACAACTGTTCCCGACATGGAGCTCCACCGACCTGGCACGCATCAGGGAAGAGGACGAGCAGACGATCCTGCTGATGCTCACCGACGGCGTGGAAATACTCACGTCGATCGGACAGGTGTTCTCCACGGCAGCCTTCGACGGCATGATGAAACCGACCGGTCCAAGCGTGAAGGTGGGCCTCTCCATCGACTCGAACCTCGTGGAGATCTCTCCGATCGCCGACGAAGTGCCCATGAACGAAGTCGGCGCGCTCCTGGAAAGCTACCGCAGGAACCGCCGCTACCACAGGTTCAACAACGGAAGCTTCGTGGATCTGAAGGACGCCGACCTGACCGAACTCGACCGAATCGCAACGGACTTCGATCTAAGCGAACAACAGCTCGACTCCGGCACGATCTCCATCCCCGGATTCCACGCGTTCCTGCTGGACTCGCAGGTCGACGACGCGAACAAAAGCGAATCGTTCACCGAGTATGTCAACGAACTGAAGGTCATCGACCCGCAACGCTACCAGGTGCCCGAACGCATGCGCCCCATACTGCGCCCATACCAGGTGGAAGGCTTCCAATGGCTCTGCACCCTATGGGACAAAGGATTCGGCGGTATCCTGGCCGATGAGATGGGACTGGGCAAATCCGTGCAGCTGCTCTCACTGATCGAGGCGCGCAAGGGCGGCGGGCCGGCGCTCATCGTATGCCCAGCGTCGCTCGTATACAACTGGGCCGCGGAATGCGAGAAATTCACGCCTGACCTGAACGTCGAAGTGGTGGCCGGAACGAAGGCGCGACGGCGCAAAACGATCGCGGCCATCGCCGCCGCATGCGCGGACGAGAGCGGCAAAACGGCCGCGCCC
>CAVEVJ010000375.1:0-3214 GCA_963619075.1 Acidaminococcaceae bacterium | reverse complement strand
CACGCGGCCCCCTAAGTTCATCTTTCGGACTGGTCTGACCAAAATACGGACTGGTCAAACGTTTCCGTAACGCAACTGTCGATTTGCCCGGCATACAATGTTCTCGCATTTCTTTACTTGCCAGACTTAGGGCTGTGGGCTCGCAACAGACGGCCAAAACAATCGCGGAGGAGCCGCGAAGGACCGACAGACCGAGCAACCCGATGGTTTGGGGAAGGAGTTCACATGACAACTGATGATCAGCAAATCAAACCGGCGGACGCTGCTATCGTGTCGTCCGGTACCGGAACCAAAGGCCCGGAAGAACGTGATCTTCCGCCGTCCCTTAAGGAATCGATGGATCTGTGTCTGCAGATTCTTCGCGAGGTCCTCGGCGAGTTCGATGAAAAGCTTCTGGAAACCTTCGATGAGGTTCGTGGCTACGCGCTGAACGCCAGCGCCGAACGTTTCTCCGAAGTCCTTACGGATACCAATCCTGATCAGGATGACCTGCAGAATGTGGTCTCCACCATCGACAACATGAATGTGCATGACGCCCAGCTGCTGGCGCGCGCGTTCACCACGTACTTCCATCTGGCGAACCTGTGCGAGGAGAACTATCGAGTCTCCGTGCTGCGCAAGCGTGAGGCCGCGGTGGACGAGCATCAGGCAGTCGATCCCGCAAATGAGATGACCTGCGCCTACCACAAGCTCATCAACGAACTCGGCCCGGCAAAGGCCAAGGATCTGCTTGACAGGCTTGAGTTCCATCCGGTATTCACCGCACACCCCACCGAGGCCCGCCGTAAGGCCGTGGAAGGCAAGATCCGCCGTATTTCCAAACTGCTTGAGGTGCACAATCTGCTCGGCGGTTCGGACAAGAAGGAAAACTCCCGTCGTCTGTTCAACGAGATCGACGCGCTGTTCCGCACCTCTCCGATCGCGCTGAAGAAGCCGACTCCTGTCGAGGAAGCGGACACCATCCTCGATATCTTCGACAACACGCTGTTCTACACCATTCCGCAGGTCTACCGTCGTTTCGACGATTGGATCCTCGGCGACAAGGCCGGCCTTGTGCCGCCGGTGTGCCCGGCGTTCTTCCACCCGGGAAGCTGGATCGGTTCCGACCGCGACGGCAACCCGAACGTCACCGCCAAGGTGAGCCGTCAGGTGGCGCGCAAGTTCAGCGACCACGTGCTGGGCGCGCTGGAAATCGAAACCCGATCCATCGGCAAGAATCTGACGATGGAAGCGGGCACCACCCCCGCAAGCGAAGAGCTGAAGAACCTGTGGAACCATCAGAAGGAAATGAGCGAGAGGCTTACCGACAAGGCCGCGCTGATCTCCACCAAGGAAATCCACCGTGCGGTCATGCTGGTCATGGCCGATCGTCTGCATTACACGATTGAACGTGACGCCGACCTGATGTACCACTCCTGCGAGGAGTTCCTGGAAGACCTCAGGGTGGTTCAGCGTTCGCTGGCCGCGGCCAACGCGAAGCGTTCCGCATACGGCCCGGTTCAGGATCTGATCTGGCAGGCGGAAACCTTCGGCTTCCACATGGTGGAAATGGAGTTCCGTCAGCATTCCGTGGTGCATTCCCGTGCTCTGGAAGACATCCGCGAACACGGTCTGCACGGCGAACGCGGTCCGCTGCAGCCGATGACCCATGAAGTGCTCGATACCTTCCGCGCTCTTGGTTCCATCCAGAAGCGCAACGGCATCAAGGCCGCCCGCCGATATATCATCTCCTTCACCAAGAGCGCCCAGAACATCAAGGACGTGTATGAGCTGAACCGTCTTGCGTTCGCCCATCCGGAAGATGTTCCGACCATCGATGTGATTCCGCTGTTCGAACAGCTTGAGGATCTGCAGAACTCCGTCGACGTGCTCGAAGACATGATCAAGATCCCCGAGGTGCAGGCCCGTCTGAAGGCCACCGGCGGCAAGCTTGAGGTCATGCTCGGATACTCCGATTCCTCGAAGGACGCCGGTCCGACCTCCGCAACGCTGGCGCTGCACGCAGCGCAGGAGCGCATCGCCAAGTGGGCGGAATCGCACAACATCGATCTGACCCTGTTCCATGGCCGTGGCGGCGCCGTCGGCCGTGGCGGTGGCCCGGCCAACCGTGCCGTGCTCGCACAGCCGGTCGGTTCCGTGAAGTGCCGTTTCAAGCTCACCGAGCAGGGCGAGGTCATCTTCGCGCGTTACGGCAACCCGTCGCTGGCGATCCGCCACGTGGAATCCGTTGCCGCCGCAACGCTGCTGCAGTCCGCTCCGAGCGTGGAGAAGCGCAACACCGACATGACCGAGAAGTACGCCGAAATGGCGAACCAGCTCGATGAAGTCGCGCACAACCGCTTCCTGGATTTGCTGAACACCCCGGACTTCGCACCGTGGTTCTCCACTGTCACTCCGCTGACCGAAATCGGCCTTCTGCCGATTGGTTCGCGCCCGGCGAAGCGTGGTCTTGGAGCCAAGTCGCTTGACGATCTGCGCACCATTCCGTGGATTTTCTCCTGGGCCCAGGCCCGCATCAATCTGGCCGCATGGTACGGACTCGGTACCGCATGCCAGGAGTTCGGCGATCTGGAGACCCTGCGCAAGGCGTACGAGGAATGGCCGCTGTTCTCCACGTTCATCGACAACATCGAGATGTCTTTGGCGAAGACCGACGAGCGTATCGCCAAGATGTATCTGGCTCTCGGCGATCGTGAGGACCTCAACAAGAAGGTGCTCGACGAGATGGAGCTTACCCGTGAATGGGTGCTCAAGATCGTTGGAGACAAGTGGCCGCTGCAGCACCGTCACGTGCTCGGCCAGGCAATCCGCATCCGTTCTCCGTATGTGGACGTGCTTTCCGTGACCCAGGTGCTCGCGCTCGGCTCGCTGCGTAAGCGTGTCGACAAGGAAGAACTGACCCACGGCCAGCAGGAGAACTTCACCTACCTGATCCTGTGCACCGTTTCCGGTGTGGCCGCAGGCCTGCAGAACACGGGCTGATACTCGGCTGACCGGCTTTACTACGAGCGGGGAGGTTCCGTGCTGATTTGGAGCGCGGGCCTCCCCGCTCGCGTTGTCTGGCAAAGTGCCTGATATGGTCTGATTGTTGTTCCGTATTTCCTTTAACTTGATGGAAGATGACGGAACTATGGCAAAAAGCGGAATGAAATCAGCGTAGAAATCAGTGCAAAATCAGTGTAAAAGGCGAGAGTCGATTTGGAATCGTCAGCTT
>CAVEVJ010000374.1:0-3788 GCA_963619075.1 Acidaminococcaceae bacterium | reverse complement strand
GCTCACTCCTTCGTTTCCGTTGCGGCAGGAGCCTCAGCAGCGGACGGAGCCTCTGCTGCGTTCTGCTGCTGGGCAGCGTTACGCTGGCCACGGCGCGGACGGCGATCGCCGCGACGGCCCTGGCGGTTGTTGCCCTGCTGTGCCTGCTGCTCTTCGAACTCACGCTCGGTCATGTCGCCCTTGTAGATCCAGACCTTCACGCCGATGCGGCCGTAAGTGGTCTTGGCCTCGAAGAAGCCGTAATCGATGAGGGCGCGCAGGGTCTGCAGCGGAACGCGACCCTCGCGATAGAACTCGGAACGGCTCATTTCGGCGCCACCAAGGCGGCCGGAGAGCTTGATACGGATACCCTTGGCGCCTGCACGCATGGCATCCTGCTGGGCCTTACGCATCGCGCGACGGAAGGTCACGCGGTTGGTCAGCTGCTCAGCGATGCCCTGTGCGACGAGCTGGGCGTCCAGTGCGGCGTTCTTCACTTCGAAGATGTTGAGCTGGACCTGCTTGCCGGTGAGCTTCTCGAGCTTGGCGCGAACGCGCTCAGCCTCGGCGCCACGACGGCCGATGACGATGCCCGGACGAGCGGTGTGGATGTCCACACGCACGCGGTCACGGGTACGCTCGATGACGATACGGGACACGCCCGCACGCTCGAGATCCTTGCTCATGGCCTTACGGATGGCGTCATCTTCGAGAACGAAGTCGCGGTAACGTTCGCCAACCTTGTTGGAATCGGAGAACCACTTGGAACGATGGCTCTCAGTGATTCCCAGGCGGTAGCCAAACGGATTGATCTTCTGACCCATCTTTAGCGGTTTCCTTCCTTGTTAGCGACGACGACCGTGATGTGGCTGGTGCGCTTGTTGATACGAGCGGCACGGCCCTGTGCACGAGCGCGGAAACGCTTGAGCGTCACGCCTTCGTCCACATAGGTCTCCTTCACGACCAGGTCGTTCTCGCGGAACGGTTCGCCGGCCTTGTCGGCCTTGACGCGAGCGTTCGCGATGGCGCTCTCGAGGACCTTGCGCACCGGAAGAGATGCGTCCTGCGGAGCGAACTTCAGAATGGTGATGGCTTCGGTCGCCTTCTTGCCTCGGATGAGGTCGACCATACGGCGAGCCTTGCGCGGCGTCACGCGGACGTGACGAGCGATTGCTTTAGCTTCCATGTGTCCTTACTCTCCTTTAGCGGCGTGCCTTCTTGTCGTCCTTCACATGACCCTTGAAGGTCTTGGTCGGGGCGAACTCACCGAGCTTGTGGCCAACCATGGATTCGGTGACGAACACCGGAACATGCTTGCGGCCATCGTGAACGGCGAAGGTGTGTCCGATGAAATCAGGGGTGATCATCGAACGACGGGACCACGTCTTGATGACGTTGTGCGTACCCTTCTCGTTCTGCTCGTCGACTTTCTTCTGCAAGTGGGCGTCGACGAAGGGGCCCTTCTTGATGCTACGAGTCATCTACTCGACACTCCCTTACTTACGGTTCTTACCATTCGGGCGACGACGAACAATCATCTTGTTCGAAGCCTTCTTCGGACGGCGGGTACGAACCTCGCCCTTGCCCCACGGAGAAACCGGCGGCTTGCCACCGCGGGTACGACCGCCGTGCGGGTGATCGACAGGGTTCATGGACTCACCACGGGTGATCGGGCGCTTGCCCATCCAACGTGCACGACCTGCCTTGCCGAGCTGGATGTTGGCGTGATCGGAGTTGCCGACCTCACCGACGGTAGCGCGGCAGCGAGCGTCCACGTTACGGATTTCGCCGGACGGCATACGCAGCTGGGCGTAAGCGCCATCCTTGGCGACGAGCTGCACGGAGGCACCTGCGGAACGAGCGATCTTGGCGCCACCCAGCGGGCGGAGCTCGATGGCGTGAACCACGGTACCGGTCGGGATGTTGCGCAGCGGCAGGTTGTTGCCCGGCTTGATATCAGCCTGGGCGCCGGTCTCGATGACGTCACCCTGCTTGATGCCTTCCGGAGCGATGATGTAGCGCTTCTCACCGTCTGCGTAGTGCAGCAGTGCGATGCGGGCGGAACGGTTCGGGTCATACTCGATGTGAGCGACCTTTGCCGGCACGCCGTCCTTGTCCCAACGCTTGAAGTCGATGAGACGGTACTGGCGCTTGTGACCGCCGCCGCGATGGCGGGAGGTCATACGGCCGTAAGAGTTACGACCGCCAGTCTTGCTGAGCTTGCGTACCAGCGACTTCTCAGGCGTGGAACGCGTAAGCTCGGAGAAGTCCGAGACGGACGCGTTACGGCGGCCTGCAGTCGTCGGCTTATAAACGCGGATAGCCATAATCTAGTTCTTCCTTTAACTTTTCTCGGCTAGCCTTCAGTTACCGAAGATGTCGATGGTCTGGCCCTCGGCAACGGTCACGATGGCGCGCTTCTGGTTGACGCGCTGACCGAAACCGGTGCGGGTGCGCTGACGCTTGCCGGCGCGGTTGAGGGTGTTGACGTTCGTCACCTTGACATTGAAGATCTCTTCGATTGCCTGCTTGATCTGAACCTTGTTCGCGTTCGGTGCCACCACGAAGGTGTACTGACCACGATCGGAAAGAGCGTAGCTCTTCTCAGAAACGACAGGCTTGAGGATGACGTCGTATGCGGGCTTGTGGATAGCGACCATGAAAATCAGGCCTCCTTTGCAGCCGGCTCGGTCTTCGCGGCAATGAAGGCGTCGAAGCCTTCCTTGGAGAAGACAACGTACTGAGCGGTGACCACGTCGTACGTGTTGAGCTGATCGGCGAAGATCGGGTGAACGGTCGGGATGTTACGAACGGACAGCCATTCGTTCACATTCTCGCGAGAGAGCACCACGGTGGTGAACTTGTTCTCGGTCACCGGAGTGAGAGCGGCGATGGCGGCCTTGGTGGACGGGGCTTCGGAGACACCGAAGTCCACGACTGCCACGTGGCCGGCATTGGCGCGATCGGAAAGCACGTACTTGAGAGCAGCGGCCTTCATCTTCTTCGGGGTGCGCTGGGAGTAGTCGCGCGGCTGCGGACCGAACACGGTGCCGCCGTGGTACCACTGCGGTGCACGGATGGAGCCCTGACGAGCACGACCAGTGCCCTTCTGCTTCCACGGCTTGCGACCGCCGCCGGAGACCATGCCACGAGTCTTGGTGGCGTGGGTGCCCTGGCGAGCAGCGGCGAGCTGAGCCACCACGACCTGGTGGATCAGCGGGATACGGGACTGGACCTCTTCGGCGGAGAAGCCGAAGATCTCAGCCGGGGCCTCAACGGTGCCGGCTGCCTGGCCCTGGTTATCGGTAACGTTCAGAGTAACGTTTGCCATGATTTATCAGGCTCCCTTCACTGCCGAACGGACGAGAACGATGCTGCCCTTCGGGCCCGGAATGGCACCCTTGATGGCGAGAACGCCGTTCTCAACATCCGACGAAACGATGGTGAGGTTCAGCGTGGTGTTGGTCACATGACCCATGCGGCCAGCCATACGCTTGCCCTTGAGGATACGGCTCGGGGTAGCGCATGCGCCAACGGAGCCAGGACGACGCTCGTTCTTGTGAGAGCCGTGGGAACGGCGATAGGACTTGAAGCCCCAACGCTTGATGGTGCCGGCGAAGCCCTTGCCCTTGGTGGTGCCGGTCACATCGACCACGGCACCTTCCGGGAACAGTTCGGCGGTCAGTTCCTGACCCGGCTCGAACTCTTCGGCGTTGTCGGTACGGACTTCAGCGAGGTGACGACGCGGGGTGACGCCGGCCTTGGCGAAGTGGCCGGCGAGCGGCTTGGTCACCTTGGTCGGGTCAACC
>CAVEVJ010000373.1:0-3814 GCA_963619075.1 Acidaminococcaceae bacterium | reverse complement strand
CCTAGGACGTACGCAGAGACCAGCAAGAGCGGAGAAGGCATCCACCTGCATTATATTTACAAGGGGGATGTCTCGAAGCTCAGCTGTGTCTATGATGACTATATTGAGGTCAAGGTTTTCAAGGGGAAGAGCTCGCTTAGGCGTAGACTAACCAAATGCAATAACCAACCGATCGCAACTATATCTTCAGGACTCCCTCTGAAAGGAGACAAAGCGGTGGTAAGCGAAAAGGCGGTGAAAAGCGAGAAAGGTCTGAGAGCACTTATCAAGAGGAACCTGTACAAGGAGATCCATCCGAGCACCAAATCCTCGGTTGACTTTATTTACAAGATCCTCGATGATGCTTATGCCTCAGACTTGAAGTATGACGTAAGCGACCTGCGCAACGCTATATTAGTCTTTGCGGCTAATAGCACTAACAATGCGTCATATTGCGTGGGTCTTGTGTCGAAGATGAAATTTAAGAGCGAGGACCGGATGCTCGCTGAAGGCTCTGAAGCTCCGATTGCATTTTTCGACATCGAGGTGTTCCCTAACCTCTTCCTGGTGAACTACAAGCTGGCAGGTGTCGACAAGCCGGTTATTCGTCTGATCAACCCTGGACCTACTGACATGGAAGTTCTCATGCAGTATCGTCTGATCGGATTCAACAACCGTCGCTACGACAACCACATGATCTATGGCTGCTTCCTCGGATATTCTGTCGAGCAGCTCTTCCAGTTGTCAAACGACCTGATCCAGAACAAGCGTGGGTTCTTCGGTGAGGCATACAACATATCCTACACCGACGTCTACGACTTCAGCTCAAAGAAGCAGAGTCTTAAGAAGTGGGAGATTGAGCTTCGCAACAAGGCGAAGGATCCTAACTCTCGTATGAGTGACGAGACCCGAGAGCTCTGTGGGGTTATTCAGCACCACGAGCTCGGTATGCCTTGGGATCAACCAGTCCCTAAGGACATGTGGAACCAGGTTGCCGAGTATTGTGATGACGATGTGAAGGCTTGCGAAGCTCTATTCTCATATTTGCAAGACGACTTCGTTGCACGAGAGATTCTTGCAGACATCACAGGCATGTCGGTCAACGATACGACGAATAGCCTAACCACGAGACTTATATTTGGCACCAATCGGAAGCCTCAGCTGAACTACACGGATCTCGCAACGGGTGAGCAGACTAACCCGGTCCCTGGCCAGAAGGAATACCTCAACAAGTTTGAGGGCTACGAGTATATTTACAACAAGGAGACCGGCAAGTACCACTTCGAAGGCGACGACCGCGAAGCCGGCTACATGCTCGACTTCTACGAGAACCTCATCAACGAGTATCCGATCGTTTCCATCGAGGATCCGTTCCAGGAAGAAGGCTGGGAAGACTGGGCTGCCATCACCGCCAAGCTCGGCGATCGTCTGCAGTTCGTCGGCGATGACCTCCTGGTCACCAACCCGGCACGTCTGGCCAAGGGCATCGAGCTCGGCGCAGCCAACTCCCTGCTGGTCAAGCTGAACCAGATCGGCACCGTCACCGAGACCCTCGACGCCATCGAGCTGGCCACCAAGAACGGCTTCACCTCCATGGTTTCCCACCGTTCCGGCGAAACCCCGGACACCACCATCTCCGACCTGGCTGTGGCGAAGAACACCGGCCAGATCAAGACTGGTGCCCCGGCCCGTGGCGAGCGCGTTGCCAAGTACAACCGCCTGCTCGAGATTGAGGAGGAGCTCGGCTCCACCGCTCAGTACGCCGGCTACACCGCTTTCAAGGCTTGCAAGAAGTACATCGCCAAGTGAGTGTGTGCGCGTAAATAGGCGCTAACGGAAGATACCCGTCGTGTTCCTCGTCGAATGCGACGGGTATTTTCGTTGCTATGAGTTCAAAGACACGCAGGAAAAAGATGCCGAGGAGCGCTGGCTCAGGGCCGGTTGCGTTCTTCGTGTCGGTGTTCATTGTGGCTTTGGGGACTATTCAACTCGTTTCCACGTTCCATACGTATGCGTTGAATCTTTCCGAGTTGAACGGTCTGAAAAAACAGGAGGCTTCGCTCATAGCGCAAAAACAGGAACTCGAGAACAACATCGCTCGTTGGGATGACAAAGCGTATGTGACGTCCCAGGCCAGGGATCGATTGGGATTCGTATTTCCTGGTGAACAGGCCATTCGTGTATTGCACCCGGAAGCGGTGACAGGTGAGAGCACGGACGAATCCAGCACTTCCAACAGTGAATCACAGAAGACGTCGCTGCCGTGGTATGAGGAATTGGATTATTCGTTCAAGCAGGCGGACCAGTCGGACGAAACGGATGCGAGCGAGCAGACGGAATCGCAGGAAAGCGGTCAGACCAGCGATCAAAACAGCGGCGAGCAGAACGATCAAAACAACGATCAAAACAGTGATCAAGACAACAATCAAAACAGTGATCAAGACAACAATCAAAACAGCGACCAGCAGTCAGGAGATCAGTAAGTGGCACAGGACAAGACCATCGTCGAACAGGCCAGGGAACTGTCGAAGAACATTCTCGCCCATCCGGCCACCGAGGAGGACATCGCAATCGTCGAGAAGCAGCTCGGGCGTTATCCGCGAGGCATGGTGGCCGTGGGCGCGCGCTGTGTATGCGGCAGGCCGCTGGCGGTAGTGACCAGACCATTGCTGCCGGGAGGTGTTCCCTTCCCGACCACTTGTTATCTGACCGGTCCCGAAGCCGTCAAGGCGATTTCGCACATCGAAGCCGAAGGCAAGATGAAGGAATACAATGATCTGCTGGGCGAGGACGAGCAGGTCAAAGCCGACTATGAACGTGCCCACGAGCTGTATCTCGCTTTCCGTCATGAAATCGCGGTGGCCATGGGAGACAGCGAAGAGCACATCGAAGGAACTAGTGCGGGGGGCATGCCGGTGCGTGTCAAGTGCCTGCATGCCTTGTTGGCGCAGACGCTGGTGATGGGTGAGGGGTCTAATCCGATTGGAGATTTGGCTGCGGCCGCCATCAGGCATGAGTTCGATCCGCAGGTGTGCCGCTGCTCGATTGAAAACGAAGCCTGACCCAAACGCAGACAAAATACAACCAACCGTTGGAATCGAATCAGAGGAGGAACAATATGAAGTTCGTTACCGTAGCCGGCATTGATTGCGGTACGAATTCCATCCGTCTGAAGGTGTCTCGGGTAACCGAAGACGGTGTGGAAGACATTGTGCCGCGCATTCTGCGTGTAATTCGACTTGGGCAGGATGTTGACAAGACCCATCGTTTCGCGGATGAGGCGTTGGAGCGGGCCTATGAGGCCGCTCGTGAATTCGCCGACGTCCTCGCCGAACATCCGGTGGACGGCATCCGGTTCGTTGCCACATCGGCCACGCGCGATGCCGAAAACCGCGAGGAATTCGAAGACAACATCGAAAAGATTCTTGGCGTGCGCCCGGAGGTGATCCCCGGAACCGAGGAGGCCGATCTGAGTTTCCTTGGAGCGACGAGCATCGTTCGACGGAACGTTGAAGCGCCGTATCTTGTGGTTGATTTGGGCGGAGGATCCACGGAATTGGTCTTAGGCGGAGACGGCGTGAGTCATCCGAGCACGCAGGTTCAGGCCGCGTTCTCCATGAACATCGGCTCCGTGCGCATGACCGAGCGCCATCTGAAGAACGATCCGCCTACCGACGAACAGATCGCGGAGGCCATCGCGGATATCGACGAGCATATCGATGAGGCGTTCAAAACGGTTCCTGCGGGCGGAACCCGTACCATCATCGGCGTGTCCGGCACGGTGACCACCATGACGGCCTTGGCCATGGGACTGACGGAATATGATCATTCCGCG
>CAVEVJ010000372.1:0-4085 GCA_963619075.1 Acidaminococcaceae bacterium | reverse complement strand
TGGTAACGGCACATGCGCTCGTGGCGGCGTTCGACATGATGAGTAGCTTGCGGGAACCGAGGTCAACACGCGCTACGTCCCAACAAAAGAGCGGGTCACTATCCTCACCCAGCGCCGGCAGCGACCGCAAGCCGCACATCTTCCTAACCCCGTCAGTCAAACCTATTTCCATGGGTGATCACCTCGACGATTCCTTCGCGGCTGTTATGGCTACAGACTTTCGTAGTAGTTGCGAATCTTCCGGGCCATCAAAACGCGCCTCTGGGCCAGGAAACCTTCGCAATCTCCTGCACCCATCTCGAAGATCCCTTCGGGGATGCAGTTAGCCTCGAGGTTAGAGAGCAACGTATCCTCATCGGCAATATCACCGAAATAGCCCACACCCGACTTGATGGCGTCGCGCGCCTGGCTGAAGTACTCGCCGGGGCGCTTCTCGCCGATCGCGATGTTGATGCGCTTCTCCAGGTAGGTGTAGTTGGCAACCTGGTTGTAAAGGCGCCGAGGTGCGTCGATAGCCTTCTTGAGGTACGCCTTCGGGAAGATATGGTGTATGTCTCCTACGTTGGCGATGACGTCGGCAACCTTGAAGCCGTTGGTAAACAGTGTGTTGTCTGCCGAGCGAACCTGTGAGGCCACGTAGACCATCCAAGCACCGGTACGCACGGATGTCGTGACCAGGTTCTGCGGCAGGGTGACTTTCCAGAAGTTGTCGGAAAGCTGCGATGCGGTTATCTCGTTATAGAACGGGATGAACCCCTGTTCTGATATACGACGCATATCGCGATCCATGATGGATTCCGATGAGCCGGAATAGCGACCTGTGAGGACGGACATCACATACCAGCGCTGGACCCAGCGCTTCACGTCGGTGGACGGGATGCTCTTGTCCTCGCGCAGGGTCAGGTAGAGGTTGTAGGCGAAGTTCACGGCACCTTTGGACCCGATGATCTGCGAAGAGGAGAAGCCCGCAGAGCGCAGAGCCGCCGTGAAGTCCTGGAAGTTACCCTTGCTCATGAACTTGACCACGCCGTCGTGCAGCTTGACGAACGACTCGTCGGCGATCTCGGCCTTGAAGTCGCGAGCCTCGAAGTCGCGTCCGGAGAGCAGCGACACCAGATCAGCAAGTTTCCCTCGCCCGAACATGTGCATGAAGGACACGCGGAGCACGTCGTTGTAGTCGGGATCGTAGATGTCGTCCTTGTCATTCTTGAGCCACTCGGCCTTGGCCGAGTACTCCGATGCCATGTATTCCGGGTCCTGCTGGCTGATCGTGGCCCAGAACTCCGGCTTCACCGCAAGATGGCAGTAGTAGTCGATGGCCTTGCGCAGCATGTTGCCGCCGTGCGTCTCGTCTGCGGCTATCTTGGACATGGCGAAGTCCGCCTGGGAAAGCACCGCGCCCTTCGAGTTGATCCGGATAAAGATGTCAGTGACCTCGTCGATGCTGCTTTCGGCCGCAACAACGATACAGCCCAACTGGCGCGTGGCGATGGCCTTGAGGTCGGTTATGCGCGCGTTGACGACCTTGGGGTCGCAGCCGGGGTTGGCCTCGATGTATCCGTTGACGAACGACCAGGAGTCGAAGTTGGGGGCGAAAAACTCCGCCACGTCGGAGATCCAACGGCTATCCTTGTCGATGACGGGCGTGAGCACGGCGAACGGCGTGTCGTCTCCATCGTAAAGAGGGTTGAAGGCGATCTTCACCCGCTTGGATTCGTAGTCGTCGTTGAGCACGGGCTTGCCGGCCAATGCGGCGGTGAGCGCCGTGACGCGCTGCTGGCCGTCGATGAGGACCGTCTTGCCCTCGGCAACGCCGCCGCCCTTGATCTTGACGTCGGGGTTCTTCCATGTGATGAGGTAGCCCGTCGGGTAACCGTGGTAGAGGGAGTCAACCAGGTCGCGCACCTTGGTGCTGTCCCAGACGAAGGGGCGCTGAATCTCGGGGATAGCGATGTCGCCCGACTCGATAAGGCCGAGGATGCTCTGAACCGAATAAGTTGTAACGCTATAACAGTCTTTCATACAAGTCCTAATATCGTGGTCAATGGGCAGTGCGCAGTCAGCATTTCCGTTTTACGCAGCGATGTCTCGCGTGTAGAAGTAATTGAATATCTCCTCTATGCAGCCTGGTAGATCATCGTCGGGGTAGCTCTCCTCGGGCAGTTGGTACACGGCATCCCTGATGATGACCTTAACCTGGCCAACAGTTTCTTCCTTTTCGGTCCAATGGACCATTTGGCCTAGCCGTTCATCAATCGTTGCAACCAGGTCAATCGCCACAGATTTCACCTTTTTGATCTCCGCAGGCGTCAAGGTCTCCTTGAACAGCATCTCGAACACCGTCATCTGCTGCTGGCTTTGGAAGCCCTCGCGAATCCATTCCTTCTGCTTCTCGTCAAGCTCCCTGGAAAGCCGCATCAGCTCGTTGAACGTCTTCTCGATGGTTGCCTTATCCTGCTCCGAGTTGTATTCCTCTATGATTCGCTCGTACCGCTCAAAGAAATCCACGCGACGGGGATTGTCCTTGAGCGCAATCGCTAAGCGCTCCTCGATGACAGCTCGCAAATCATCGACGAGCAGATGCTTGCGCTTCTTCTTCGCGAACTCCTGCGAAAGGCGGTCGAAATCGATGCCGCTTATATCGAAGCGCGTCCCCTCCTTCGCTTCGTCAGAGGCGCTTTTGACCGTGATGTGATCGTCGACGATGCCCTGAAGTTTTACCAGCAATTCCGTGGTGTCGGCATGGGCACGTTGCTTGTTCAGGTGGTTGTACACCGCTCTTATCGCATCGCGCATGGCCGCCAAATCGGTGCCGACTTCTCGCACGGTGACAAACTTGTGCATGCGGAACAGCTCGCGGCACATGATGTTGAATCGCTTCTTCGTCTCGTCGGTACTGCAGACGGCTTCCGCGGCGTTTTCGATTTCCGCAAGCCTTTCGAATCCATTCGCCACAAGCAAGGACTCCATATCGTAGCCGCATCCGGACACGTAAGAAACGATGCTGGCTGTTAGCTCGGCGATCCGTCTGATCAACTCTTCCTTGTCGATGACCGGTTCGTCCGCTTTGCCACCGGGGTCGTTGACGATGTAATCCGCGAGCGCCTTGCGAAGCGCTTTGACGATCCCAATGTAATCGATGATGAGCCCATTACTCTTGCCCTTGCTAACGCGGTTTGCGCGTGCAATTGCCTGCATCAGGCCATGGGCCTTCAGCGGTTTGTCGAAGTACATGGCCGAAAGCGATTTCACATCAAAGCCTGTGAGCCACATTGCGCAGACGAACACGATGCGGAACGGGTTATCGGGATCCTTGAAGTCTTTCTCCAGGTTGCGTTCCAGCATCTTTTTGCGATGCGGCGTGATGTCCAATCCCCATTTGCGGAAACGGTCTATCTCGTTTTGCTCTTGGCTCACGACGACGGCCATCTCGGTGGATTCCATCCAGTTGATCTTGCGCGCCAGTTCCAACTGCTCCTGTTGCCCAAGGCTTTTGAGCTTGGCTTTCTCTGCGGCAATGGCCTCCTGCCAATACTCTTGCACATAGTTGTACATCATCACGCAAGTGACCTTGTTTACGCAGATGGACATGGCCTTACCTGATTCCCAGATACCCGAATAATGGTTCACGAAATCACGTGCGATAGCACGGAGGCGCTTCTCGGACATGATGACATGGATGCCGCGGCCCAGCTGCTTCTCGATCTTCTCAGCCTGGTTCTCGTCGAAGTCCTCTTCCTCCACCGCATCAAGCAGCTCGTCATTGATCTCGGGGTTCTCGATGTCGAGCTGATCCGACCGGTTCTCGTAAAATAGGGGCACGGTCGCGCCATCTTCTACCGCGCGATTGAAATCGTAGACGGAGACGTACCCGCCGAAGGTGCGTTTCGTCAGGTTGTCATAATCCAGGATAGGCGTGCCGGTGAAGCCGAGCCTAGAGGCCGTAGGCAATAGCCTCATCATGTTTTCGGCGAATACGCCGTTGTTCGAGCGATGCGCCTCGTCGGAGAACACGACGATGTCGTGATCGGGGTATATCGGGGTCTCATCGGGCTGGTTGAACTTCTGGATCAGCGAGAAGACGT
>CAVEVJ010000371.1:0-4460 GCA_963619075.1 Acidaminococcaceae bacterium | reverse complement strand
GACCATCTGCTCGGGGTGGCGAAGCATGTCGATTATGCCGTGCGCTTCGTCAAGTGCCCCTGCGGCCTGTTTGCGTATGTCTTCGGTGCGGGTCGAGGTTTGACGTGCCAGATCGGCCAAGTCGTCGGACCCCAATTGTTGCGCCATGTTCTTGATTTTTCGTGACTCGGCTCCCAGTGCGGTAGCATTCAGTGCGAGCAGCGACAGCGAATGGGCCAAAGTATCGTGCGCTTCGACTGCGACGGCTTCCGCGAAACGCTGGTTGATGATCTCGGTTTTGAGTTCTCCGATTTGTTCCTGTGCGACCTGCTCCTTCGTCGTGGCCAACGATGCCAATGTCTTTGACCGGATATGCAACCCGATCAACGTGGCTATCAGTGTTTCCACCAAGGCCGTGATGACGGCCGTGATGACTAGCGTCTGCTCACTGACCATCAGAACCATCGGCGTGCCGTAACGCTCCCCGGTATTCGTTTCGGCGAAGATCAGATGCCAGAAGGACGCTTCCGGCGGTTGTATCGCGTCGCGAAACTGTGAAATCACAGCTGTGCATGCCGCCGCGGCGACGGCGCTGATCGTCAAGAGGAAACCGCTGCGTCGAGCGAGCAGCGAGGTGAGTGCCATTAACGCTATGGCCGAATCGTACGGAAGGATGAGTACCACCGCGCAGGCAATCAGAAACGTGGCCAACGGACATTCGTCTCGGAACAGCAACAGAAGTCCTGAGATAATGCCGACGAAGAAGAACACGACCATCATGGTGTGGGTGAAGCTTCCCTTGTCGAACTGACTCGCGAAGAAGGCGATCTGCAGCATGCTCATAAAACTGGCGTTCGTAACCATCAGGAGGGTGCACCAAGCCTTCGTCTGTACGGGAACGTCGCTACTGGCCTGGGTTTCATGATCGATACTGCGCATATGGCCACATTAGCGCTGCCGACGTAAGTTGTTCCACTGTCCGATGGTGCATTCCCCCTTTATGCGTGGTGTACCATTCGGGCATTGAACTATGGACTGAAGGCCAATACCGCTTCATGATGGAAATCCTTAGGCTCGGGAATGTAAGAATCCGCTCTTGGGAGAAGAGGTTAATCATGACTGATTCCAATAATATGAAGCCGTTGGATCCGCAAATGTCCGGCCAGTCTCAGCCTGCAGTGCAGCCTTCCACGGCGCAGCCCATCGCGCAGGCTCAGCCGGGACTGACGGTGTGTGGCATTGTGGGAGTGGTATTCGGCGCGATCGGCTTCGCGCTGAGCTTCATTCCCATCATCAACAACATCGCGTTCTTCTTCGGTCTTGTGGGCGTCGTGCTTGCTGTCGTCGCGCTGGTGGGTACGTTCCGTGGCAAGAAGCGCGGCAAGGCGTTGTCAATCGTGGCCGCGGTACTGTCCGTGCTTGCCATTGTGATTACGCTGGCCATGCAGTCCGCTGCGAGCAAGGCGCTGGATGAGGCCTTCGACGGAACCTCGTCCTCGCAGTCGGCCACCACCGACGATTCGTCGAGCGACTCCTCTCAGTCGGATGCATCCGGCAAGGGCGAGCAGGACATGGAAGGCGATCTGAGCTACGCGCATGTCAAGATTGTCTCCGCCCAGCGCAGCTCCAACGACTACGAAAACCAGCCGACCGTTCTCGTCACCTATGAATGGACGAACAACACAGATAAGAACAACTCCTTCTCAAGCGTTGCAAATCCGAAGGTCTTCCAGAACGGCCAGTCTCTCGACACGGCCATATATCTGGATTCCCCGGAAAGCTACGATGCCAACTCGTATCTGGCTGAGCTGCAGCCGGGCGCAACCGGAACCGTGACCTTGGGATACGTCCTGAAGGACGATTCCGATGTGACCGTGGACGTGACGGATTTCATCTCCTTCGACGACACCAAGGTGGTCCATACGTTCACCCTGTGACATCGCATGGCCGCAAGATGCGCGGCTTGTCATCCATCCCGGCGGGCTTTTGGCGGCCTGTCGGGATTTTTCCATGAAATCATCATAAAAATGCCGTATTGTGTTGCGTAATCGAGTTTTGAAGGAGCGACTAATGACATTCGGTCAGCAGCCCCAGGGCGGCAATGCCCAGCGCAATCAATTCAACAATACCGCCCAGCCACAGTACGGCCAGAATCAATATGGCTATCAGTACGGTCAAGCGCAGTATGCTCCGCAGGGCGGCAACTACGCATATTCCCCGGTAGATGGAACGACCGCCATCAACACTCAGGCGACCTATTCCTATGAGGAGGCCGAGCGCTCTTCCGTGTCCCGTGCCTACGCTGAGATGACCATCGGTCTGGTGGTCACGGCGGTCGTGGCTGTCCTCACGCAGATGAGCGGCGCGTATCTTGCCCTCGTGCGGGCCACGGGAATGATCGGAGCTTTCGCGCCGCTGGTCGTGGAAATCGTTCTTGCCGTCTATCTCAGCGCTCGCATCGACAAGATGAAGGTGTCTACTGCCCGAATCATGTTCTATGTGTATGCCGCGCTCATGGGCTTCACGCTGAGCACCATCTTCATGGCGTACAACCTCGGTACCATCGGCATCTCCCTGGCCTTGTGCGCCGGATTCTTCTTCGCATTGACCATGTTCGCTCGTACCACCAAGTTCAACATGCTCAAGGCCGGTCCGGTGCTGTTCGTGGCGCTTATTGTCCTCATCGTCGCCGAAGTGCTGCTTATGATCTTCGCCCCGGGAAATACCACGCTTATGCTCGTCTCCGCCATCGGTCTGGTGCTGTTCGCGGGCATGACGGTCTATGACGCGCAGAAGACCCGCGCCATGCTCGACCAGTATAGGAACCAAGGGCCTGAAATGGTCAAGAAGGTATCCATCCTGTGCGCGTTGAGCCTGTATCTCGACTTCGTCAACATGTTCCTGTACATCCTGCAGCTGTTGGGCAACCGTGACTGATCCGACGCTCTGAAAGACGGGATTCCAAGGCCTGACCAGAATATGGTCAGGCCTTTTTCCATGAAATTTCCTTGCGATAGCGTGACTGCCCATGCGGAGAAAAGAGTTTGTCGGCATGGCCTGTCTGGTATTGACGGCCATGATTTGGGGTTTTGCGTTCGTCTCACAGGTTCAGGGGATGGATTCCATGTCTCCCCTGTTCTTCGGGGCGACCAGATTCACGCTTGGTGCGGTCTCCCTGCTTCCTCTGCTATGGATGCGCAGGGAGAACATCAAAAAGACCATGACGGCCACGCAATCCGATGCGATTCTTGTTTTGGGGGATGGCAAGGACGTGCGATTGCCGGAATGGATGAACAATCCCATCGTGGTAAGCATCATCTGCGGAGTGGTGCTGTTCTCCGCCAGCACGGTGCAACAGTACGGCATCCTATATTCCGGTTCCGCGGGGCGTTCCGGTTTCATCACCGCTTTGTATATCGTCATGACTCCGCTGCTGGCATTCGTTATATTGCGCAGACGCGTGCATCTGGGTGTCGTAGTCAGCGTCGCGATTGCCGTTGCCGGTTTTTATCTGTTGTGCATCACCGACGGGTTCGGCTCGATCACGGCCGCCGACGTGGTGCTGCTGTTCACGGCAGTACTGTTTGCCGGTCATATTCTGGTGATTGATACGTTCGGTCGGAAGATGGATGTGATCCTGCTTTCATTCGGTCAAATCGCCACGACCGCAGCACTCAGCTGGATCGGCTCCGCCATTGAGGGGTCGATCGATTGGTCGGGGGCTTTGCAGGGATGGTTTCCGATTGTGTATGCGGGTGTTGGATCGGCGGGAATCGCCTATACGCTGCAGGTGTTGGGCCAGCAGATGGTCCCGCCGACCCGGGCTTCGGTGATCATGTCGCTCGAATCGTTCTTTTCCGCGGCCGGCGGAGCATTGCTGCTTGGCGAGGTGATGACGATGCGCGCCTACATGGGATGCGCGTTGATTTTCATCGGGACGGTTCTTGCCCAACTTCCCGTAAAAGTACCTCCATTTTTGCCGCGTTCGGCAAAGAAGGATGAATGACATTCGGCTGACGCCGAAGATCGTCAACTTTCTTTCGGGGCTTCGCCCACTTGTGGCGCGCGGTTGATGTCTCGATGGATGTTCTGCATCTGCGTTTCGATGTTCTGCAGGCTACGTGCGCAATCAAGCAGGGTCTGTGAATGTTCATTCAGCTTCATGTCCGGCAGGTCGGTCTTGTAGCGCAGCGCGTGTTCCAGACTTGCCCAGTAGTCCATGGCGATTGTGCGGAACTGCACCTCCACCGGCGTGTAGTGCGGTCCTGAGGAAAGGAATACCGGCACGGCGTAGATCACATGCAGGGAACGGTATCCGTTCTGCTTGGGCTTCTGGATGTAGTCCTTGACGCGTAACACCTGAATGTCGTTCTGGGCCGAAAGATAGTTCGATACGGAGTACACGTCGTCGCGATAATTGCAGATCACGCGCACGCCGGCCACGTCGAATAGGTTGTCCTTGATCGCGTCGACGTTGATGG
>CAVEVJ010000370.1:0-4888 GCA_963619075.1 Acidaminococcaceae bacterium | reverse complement strand
GTTTCAGGTCGCGTTTGACGCTCGGATCGTATTCGATGCCGTCCGCGCTGACGCGCACGGCGCCGCCGGTCGGGGTGAGCGCGCCGTCGAGGAGCTTGAGCAATGTGGTCTTGCCCGAGCCATTCAGTCCGATCACCGCCACACGGCGGTTTTCCGGGGTGATGGTCAGCTCGGTGGCGTTCAGGCCCGCGTTGCCGTCGTCGTAGACATGGGATGCGCCCCTGAGAAAGAACGTCACGGATTGCGCATGGTGCGGGGGTTTGGAGAGAAAAGCGTCGAAGAATCCCATGTAGCCCATTGTATAGTGACGCCCCGTTTCCACGGACGGTTTGGCGCATGGAAAAATCCCGCCGGACGAAGTCCTTGGGAACGTGCGCCATGGCGGGATTCCATGTATGGTCTACGAACGGTGGTCAGGCGAAGGTGTAGCCGGAGAAGTCGTAGGAGTAGACGCGGTAGATGTAGGAGGTGTTGAGCGCCATCCTGAATTCGCTCAACAGCGTGCCGTCCGGGGAGTACTGGCCGAACAGTCCCTTCATGCCGGAGTCGATGAGCACGTTGCCGTTTTCAAGCTCCTGCGCGGAGGAGACGTACGGCGAGTAGGGAACGTCGAACGAGCTGATTTCCGTGTACGTGCCGGCGTTCTCGTCGACCAGATACCTGCGGTACTGCGAGCGGGCCGTGTCGGACGAGAACTGCGTCGAGATGCCGTCGATTACGGACCAGTCGAAGTCGGGACGGGTCAGCGCGGTGCCGAAGTTGTTGTCGAACATGTACAGGTAGTACTGGCCGTCCTGCAGCGAATCGTCGGAGACGTAGGTGATGGAATGCTGGCCGCCGGTGTCGGAGAAATCGCCGACCTTGGTGAGGAACGAGTCGGCCTCCTTGGTGCCGTTCCATACGGAGGCCTCGCCGATCATGTAGTCGAGGGTCGGGTCGGTCTCCAGATCGCTGACCTTGATGATGGTGGAGGTCTCGCGTGCGGAGAACAACGCGGAACCGTCCGGCAGCATCTGGATGGTGTTGCAGTGCAGCCAATCCCAGCGGTTCTTGGCGTTCGAATCGGATTCGTCGGTGCCGGCGTGCGTGGTGGACTGCTTGTAGTCGGCGAACATGTCTCCGAAATCGAGCAGTGGCGTGACCTCGCCGGTGGAGGTGTCGAGTTTGATGACCTGGTCCTGGACGGCGTTGTCGCTGCGGTTGCGCTGCGTGGCGAGCATGACGATGTTCTCGTCGGAGTCGAACACGTAGTCGTGGTGCAGGATGTATCCGGAACCCAAGTCGTAGATCTTCTCGAGCTTGCCGAGACGGTTCATGGCCACGAGATGGTGCGTGGACGCGGAGAACCACATGAGGCCGTCCTCGTCGAACAGCAGGCGGTGCGAACGATAGTAGAGCACGGGAATCTCGCCTCGCAGCACGCCGTTCATATCGTAGTAGAACATGAAATCCTGCTCGTCGGAATCATTGCCGAGAATCACGTACAGGCCGTCTCCCAGATTGGTGCCGGAAGCCGCGCTTACGGTGCTTTCGAGCTGGACCTCCTCGTTGCCGAGCAGGGACGCGCCCTTGTGTTCGATGGTCCGCGTGCGTGAATCGCCGTTCTCGTCGGTGAGCGTCAACGTGATGGTGTTCTGCACATCCGGCACCAGGCCGAGCAGCTGGAACTCATGTTCCTTCTGATACGTGTTCTCCTGATAGGCGGTGCGGGTGAAGTCCGCGTAACCGTTGGCATGCACGGTGTAGGAAACGGAGACCGCGTCGTCGGTGGTGAAGTACACGTACAGGGACGTGGTGTTGGTGCCGTAAGGATTCTCCTTGACGAACATGTCGGACTCGGTGGCGGCCGCCGCGTCCCTTTCCGATCGCAGCGTCTCATCGGCCATGCTCTGGTAGTCGGCCGTGTACACGTTTTCGATACGCGCGTTGAGGCGTTCGGTGAGGCTCTGGCGAATCGAGGCGTCCACATTGTCGTAGTTGAGCATGCAGGCTCCGAGCGCGACCGCGGTGGCCGCCACGGCGGCCACCCACCGTGCGGCCTTGGGATGGTTGGATATCAAAGATAAGGACTTCATGGCGGACTGCTCCCCGAAAATTCGTCTCTGTACAGGCATGAAACAACAGCCACTATTATCGACATACCTCTGAACCGGCAGACGGTTTCATTGGACAAAGCATGAGAAATGCTGGGCATACGCTAAAAACGATGCGCCCATGGGTCCGGCCTTCCATCGTGTCACAACAGTGCGAACCAGGACTGCACCTCGTGGAAGAGCGAGGGACTGTTGCGCAGCAGCTCGTCGTCACGGCCGAACATGAACAGCGACATCACCGTGATCGCGATGGAGAACAGCAGCAGCGCAAGGAACACCACGCGTGCCACCCACGCCGCGCGGGGTCGCGGACAGTCCACCGCCAGCAGAATGGCGGGCACCGCGGCCACGGCGAACAGCCAGCCGGAATCCGCGGCGTAACGCCATCCAAGACCGCCCAGGCGGGAATCCATCACCACCACAAGCAGCCCCAGCAGCAGACAACACGTCAGCGCATGCCACAGGTTGGCCCTGCCCGCAAGACGCATGCGACGGCGCAGGAACGGCAGCGCGAACGAGAGTATGGCCAACGGCACCATGGCGAACAGGCCGCCCGGCATCGCCTCGGTGTACCCCCAGGAGGGAAGCGGGGCGGGAGAGACCGCGATGAAAGGAAACTCGCCGGTGAACCGCAACGGCAGGAACAGGTAATAGACGATGGTGAGCGCAAGATTGGCCAACGGCTGAACATAGCTGGTCATATCGGTGACGGTCATCTGATACGACGAACCGAAATCGAACGGGGAGCCGAACCGGACCATGTTGTAGGCGAACAACGGTATGACCACGGCCACGGCGGGCAGCAGCACCGCCAAGGGGCCACGCAATAGCCTCAACAGGGCGCGCGCCCGCCCGCGGGGAAGCGAAACGGAAACGGGAATCTGACGGAAAATCGCAAAGATCTGCGGACGGAAAATCGCGAACGCCAGAAAAGCGACCACCACGAACGGCGGACGGCATCCCAGATTCGCCGCGATGCACACCGACCCGGCCACCAGATGAGGCACCGACAACGCGTCCGCACCATCGACGCGAATCAGCCATCCGGAAGCGTCGGGCTTCCTGTCGGCGTTCAGCCACAGCCACAACCCCAACGAGCTCAAACACAGCGAGGCCGCGATCGGCACGGAATAGAAATTCGTCCGATACCACAGATACGCGCCATTGGACGCCAGCAACACGAACACGCACAACATGCTGACCGCGGCAAGAGGGGCATGCGGGCGAATACGCGAGATGACACGAATCGTCAACAGACAGGAGAACACCAGAAAACCGAACATCAGCAACGGCACCGCGGCGCCGGACGGTAGCATCAGACCGCCATCGACCCACAACGACGTGACGGCACGGAACGGCACGAACAACAGCAGCGCCGGAATCACACCGAAATACGAATACCAATGACCATCAAAAAACGCGTAATCCCAATAAATAGGTGTCACGCCCTCATCAAGCAGCCGAAGCCTGGTGGACACATCATGCGGATTGGCCGCGGACGCCAACTCCTGCGGAACCTCCAGATCCAGCCACGCATGACCCTGCAGCAACGCCTGCGCGACATGATCATACTGGTCGTAGTCATACGTGTACATGCCGTCCGAATGAAAACACAACGGCACGGCATTGCGCACCTGCCACACCACCACGGCCAACGTGGCCACCGCGGGAACGGCCATCAAAACGGCCAACGCGCCACGCTGACGAACACTCGACACATCAAGCGGAACCTTCCACAGACGCGAACCCGGACGCCACAGCAACACCAACACCACCACGGCCACCATGGCCCCGACACGCAACGCGCTGAACGCGAACGGCACACGAACATTCGCCCGCACCGCCTCGAACGGAATCAGAGAACCCCTCGGCTCAAGAATCTGCAGACGAACGGTACGCCCCGCACGGGCCTTCACATACATCGAACGATCCGAAGCCAACGAAACCGAAGTGATCCTGCACGCCGACCGATCCGCATCCGCACGCACACGAACCGTGGCCAACACGTCGCCGGAACCATCCGACAATCCAGCCAACACGTCATCCGACACCGCGACCACACGCACATAATCCGACGACCCGTCAGCGGCCACCTGCATATACGCCTGAGTCGGATCCGTCACACGCAGCAAACCATCATCGGTACGCTCAAGACCCGGCCCCAACGTGTTATACGCGGCCGCCGAATCACCCGACGCCGCCAACGTACGCCAAAACGCAAGATTGCACAACACGCACTCAACCACCACCACAACGACAAAAGCGGCTAGAATAGTTGCGCACATACGGTGACGTGCCTGAACAAGCTTCGAAGAAATCACGTCATCATTCTAACGGCAGCGCAATCGAACGCATGTCGCACTGAATTGAAAGAATGACACACATGGCCCACCACACACCAGCAACGCCCTCGGCACACCAACCGGACGACAACCGGAACATGCTCGACAGCGTCAAGCAGACCGTGCAAAAGGTGAGAACCATCATCGCCCAAGCCACCAAGACGAACCACACGGCAAAACCACACGGCAAAACCACAAACACCGACGACATAGCCGAAGACCTCACCCGCAACGCCACCCGACTCACCCCACTGACCAAACGCCACATCATCAACGGAATCGAAGGCGTACCGAAACAATGCAAAGTCGGATGGGCACGACTGCCGAAAAACCAAGGCAACACCTTCTCCATCGGACTATTCACCGACAAAGACCACTTCACGCAGATCGCGCTCGCGGACGGCAAGGCCCGCGTCTTCGCCGGCGCCGACCCCGCCATGGACACGCAAGGCA
>CAVEVJ010000369.1:0-5003 GCA_963619075.1 Acidaminococcaceae bacterium | reverse complement strand
ACTTCGGCACGTCCAATCCGGCCAAGGATCTGGACATCGAACATACCGACCCGCAGGAGTTCATCAATACGGTGAACATCAATCTGAAATCCGTGTTCATCACGTCGCAGGCCGCGTTGAGGCATATGGCCGAGCAGGGTTCCGGCAGCATCGTCAATATTTCATCGATTGGCGGTGCTGTTCCCGACATCTCGCAGATTGGATACGGCACGTCGAAGGCGGCCATCAACTATCTGACCAAGCTGATAGCGGTGCATGAGGCGCGTAAGAACATTCGCTGCAACGCCGTGCTTCCGGGCATGACCGCCACCGACGCGGTGCGGAACGCTCTGAATGATGAGTTCCGTGAGTTCTTCCTGCGCCATACGCCGATTCGCCGTATGGCCACGCCGGAAGAGATCGCCAATGCGGTGCTCTATTTCGCTTCCGATGAATCGCGATTCACCACCGGGCAGATTCTCGAAGTGTGTGGCGGCTTCGGCTTGGCCACGCCGGTTTTCGGCGATTTGCAGGACAAGTCGCGCGCCGCTGCATGATTGTGGCGTCCTGCTGGCGGGTTGCTGATGTCTTGCTGGCGGGTAGCTGGCGTTGCGCTGGCGTTATGCTGGCTGGGCTGGCGTGTTGCTGATGTCTTACTTGACGTTTTGCTTGCGTCCCGATCTCTCCAGTGGCTGGAGGTTTTATCCTCCTGACGAGTGCTCTAGCGGAATAATTTCTCCACTCGCTGGAGGTTTTTGTCGTCTAGGAGGCTCTCTGACGTCCCGTTTCCTCCAGTCTCTGGATGTTTTGCCCCTTTTACACATGCCTTAGCGGGATAATCCCTCCACTCGCTGGTTTTTTGTCGTCTAGGAGGTTTTTGGCGTCCTGATTCCTCCATTCGCTGGAGGTTTTATCCCTTTGTGCTGCGCCTTGGCGGGATGATTTCGCCAGTGGTTGGAGGTTTTATCCTTCTGAGGGATGTTTGAGCGGAACAATTTATCCAGTGACTGGAGATTTTGTTCCCCTGAGCTGTGTGCTAGCGTCCTGATTACGCCAGCCACTGGCTATTTCTTCCCGCTGAGGGCTCTTCGTCGTCCCGATTTCCCCAGCGACTGGAGATTTTATTCCTCTGAGTGGCGCTCCGACGTGCAGATTTCTCCAGCGGCTGGATGATTTCGGACTGTATCGATTCCCTGAGCGGGGTGATTTATCCAGTGGCTGGTGATTTCTTCCTTCTGAGATGTTCCTGAGCGGGGTGATTCCGCCACTTACTGGAGGGATTTGGCCTTCATTGAGGCACTCAGTATCCCAATTTTTCCAGTGGCTGGATGATTTATTCCTCTAAAGAGTCGTTCAGCGTCCTGATTCCGCCACTCACTGGAGGGATTGGGACGTTATGGGGCACCTGGGCGTCCTGATTCCTCCAGTTACTGCGAATCGGGGCATTAGCGGTAGCCCTCCCACTGCGGCAGTGGGAAGAGCACATCTTCGCAGGCGGCCCACATGCTTTCCAGATCCTGGCCGGGTTTGCGCAGCCAGCGTAACTGCACGCCGTCCATCATCGCGAATCCGGCACGCAGCACCTGTTCGGCGTCGACTCCTTCGGGCACGTACCAACGAACGTTTTCCGCCACGTCCACGATGCGTTCCTCGCGGTTGGCGAAATAATCGTGCGCGGGATGATCGGGATTCAGCGCCTCGGCGCTCAGTGTGGAGAACATGTGCACCAGCTTGGGGCGTTTGTTGTTGATTGCTACGGTCTTGCGCCACATTTCGGCTATGCTTGGATGCTCGTTGCGCACCATTCCCGCGGTGATGTCCACGGTTTCGCGGTCGTACATTTCGTCGAGCACCGCATGCAGCAGTCCCTCTTTGCTGCCGACATAATGCAGTACGCCGGCTTTGGTCAGGCCGACCATGGTCGCGATTCTCTGTAGCGAGGTTCCGTAGTATCCGAGCGTGCCGAAGCATTCGACTGCGGCATTAAGTATTTCGCTTTTGCGGTCGACTTCGTCGTTGGCCATATTGCTCTCCATATATCTCTCGGATGATGCGCTTTCATGAAGTGTGAAAGTTACGTTTACCTTACGGTCGGTTGGTTGAAATTCCAAAGATGATTGGCGTGTCGTGTTTTTGATTTTGATAAAGTACCTACCAATCGGTTGGTAAAGAATTCGGAGTTGAATTCTTGCCGAGCAAATTGAAAGGGGCTCGTATGAGCGAAAGCACCTATCCTTCCGTCAACGATCTGACGCTCGAGGAGAAGGCGTCGCTGACCTCCGGTGGCGATGCGTGGCACCTGCAGGGCGTGGAATCCAAGGGCGTTCCGGGCTACATGATTACCGACGGCCCTCACGGCCTGCGTAAGTCCCTGGCATCCAGCACCGGCGAAACCGATCTGAACGATTCCGTACCGGCGACCTGCTTCCCGCCGGCGGCAGGTCTGTCCAGCTCTTGGAATCCGGAACTCATCCACCAGGTGGGCGAAGCCATGGCCGAGGAATGCATTCAGGAGAAGGTGGCCGTGATTCTCGGCCCGGGCGTCAACATCAAGCGCAATCCGCTCGGTGGCCGCTGCTTCGAGTACTGGTCCGAGGATCCGTACCTGGCCGGACATGAGGCCATCGGCATCGTCGCGGGCGTGCAGTCCAAGGGCGTGGGCACCTCGCTCAAGCACTTCGCGGTCAACAACCAGGAGACCGACCGTCTGCGTATCTCCGCAAACGTCTCCCAGCGTGCGCTGCGTGAGATCTACTTCCCGGCATTCGAGCACATCGTCAAGGAAGCCCAGCCGTGGACCATCATGTGCTCCTATAACTGCATCAATGGCGTGCACTCCGCGCAGAACCGCTGGCTGCTCACCGACGTCCTGCGCGGCGAATGGGGCTTCGAAGGCATCGTCATGAGCGACTGGGGCGCGGCTCACGATCGCGTCGCATCCCTCAACGCCGGCCTCAACCTCGAAATGCCGCCGAGCTATACCGACGACCAGATCGTCTACGCCGCGCGTGACGGCCGCATCCAGCCCGAACAGCTCGACAGGATGGCCCAGGGCATGATCGACCTGATCAACAAGACCCGCGAGGCCATGAGCGTCGAGGACTACAAGTTCGATGTGGACGCCCATGACGAAGTGGCCCATCAGGCCGCAGTCGAATCCATGGTGCTGCTCAAGAACGACGACGCCATTCTGCCGGTCGCTTCCGACGCCAAGATCGCCGTCATCGGCGAATTCGCCCGCACCCCGCGCTACCAGGGCGGCGGCTCCTCCCACATCACTCCGACCAAGATGACCGGATTCCTCGACACCCTCGCCGCACGAGGTGTGGATGCCAAGTTCGCTCCGGGCTTCACCCTTGACCTCGAACCGGCCGATGCCGAGATGGTGTCCGAAGCCGTTGAGACCGCCAAGGGCGCCGACGTGGTGCTCATGTTCCTGGGACTTCCGGAAGCCGCCGAATCCGAAGGCTTCGATCGCGAGACCCTCGACATTCCGGCAAAGCAGGTCGAACTGCTCGAAGCCGTGGCCGCCGAAAACAAGAACATCGTGGTCGTGCTCTCCAACGGTTCCGCGGTCTCCGTCGCTCCGTGGGCGGGCAATGCCAAGGGCGTTCTCGAAGCATGGCTGCTCGGTCAGGCCGGCGGTCCGGCCCTTGCGGACGTGATCTTCGGTGAAGTCAGCCCGTCCGGAAAGCTCTCCCAGACCATTCCGATGGACATCAACGACGATCCGAGCATGATCAACTGGCCGGGCGAGGAAGGCCATGTCGATTACGGTGAGGGCGTGTTCGTCGGCTACCGTTACTACGACACCTACAACAAGGCGGTCGATTATCCGTTCGGATTCGGCCTGAGCTACGCCACCTTCGAAGTCGGCGACGTGAAGGTCTCCAAGACCGGCGCCAACACCGCTTCCGTAAGCGCGGTCGTGAAGAACACCTCCGACGTGGACGCCGCTGAAACCGTGCAGGTCTATGTGGCTCCGGGCAAGGCCGCGGTGGCGCGTCCGGCGCACGAGCTCAAGGGATTCAAGAAGGTGTTCCTCAAGGCCGGCGAATCCACCGAGGTCAACTTCGAGCTTGACGAGCGCGCCTTCGCCTACTGGTCCGAGAAGTTCAACGCCTGGCATGTCGAATCCGGTGAATACACCGTCGAGGTCGGCACTTCCAGCCGCGACATCGCCGGCACCGGCGTGGTCGAACTGGATGGCGACGGCATGTCCGAACCGCTCACCGAGTGGTCCACCTTCGGTGAGTGGACCGAGGATCCGATCGGATCCAAGATCGTCGATTCCGTGTATGCCGAAGGTGAGGCAGGCAATCTGCCGCAGTTGCCCGACAACGACATGATGCGCATGTTCCTCAAGTCCATGCCGATCAACTCCATGCCGATGCTGATGAGCGAAGGCGGCAAGAAGATCACCGCGTTCATGCTTGACGAATACGCCAAGATCGCCAAGTAAGGCAAGTCGAGACTCAGGCCGAGGCTTTGATTCGCGAAATGAACCGGTGCGGATTGGAGCCTCGGCCTTGCTTATACTGGCGTGCCACGGTAATTTACCGCTAAAATATATTGCGGCCCGTTGAAAAATGCGGTCCTTGAATGAGAATGATGGGTGAATGGCGCGTAAAGACGCGCGTGCACAAGGAGTCGTAACAATGACTGAAATTGACGAGACCGCAGGCATGAGCGAAGTGGGCCGTCACGAATGGGAGTTGATGGTGACCGGCAAGGTGTACCAGGATTCCCATCCGGATGTCGAGCGCAAGCGTGCCGACGCGAAGAAACTGTTCGTCGAATACAACAAAACCGATTACGAGGATGTCGAGCGTCGCCGTGAAATCATGGAACAGCTGTTCAAGTCGGTCGGCGAGGACGTGTTCATCGAGCCGAACTTCCGTTGCGAAGTCGGCCGCAACATCACCATCGGCTCGCATGCCTACATCAATTTCGATTGCGTGATGCTCGACAACGCGCCGATCACGATTGGCGATTATGTATGGATCGCGCCGATGGTCGGCCTG
>CAVEVJ010000368.1:0-8717 GCA_963619075.1 Acidaminococcaceae bacterium | reverse complement strand
GCCGTGGCATGTCCAAGGGCGGAAACGAGATCGCATTCGGCGATTTCGGTATCCAGGCTCTTGCTCCGGCTTATGTGACCAACCGTCAGATCGAGGCCGCTCGTATCGCCATGACCCGCTACATCAAGCGTGGTGGCCGCGTGTGGATCACGGTCTTCCCGGATCGTCCGCTGACCAAGAAGCCGCTCGGCACCCGAATGGGTTCTGGTAAGGGTACTCCGGAATTCTGGATCGCAAACGTCCACCCGGGTCGCGTTATGTTCGAGATCGGTGGCGTGTCCGAGGAAGTCGCTCGCGAGGCTCTGCGCCGCGCAATCGACAAGCTCCCCATGAAGTGCCGTGTTATTGCTCGTGAAGGCGGTGACATCTGATGGCAGTCGGAACTGCAGACTACACCATGAAGAATCTGAACGAGAAGACCAATGAGGAGATCGAGGGCTTCCTCAAGAAGTCCAAGGAAGAGCTGTTCAACCTGCGCTTCCAGTCCGCCACTGGTCAGCTCGAAAACACCGCCCGCCTCAAGGCGGTCAAGCACGACATCGCCAGGATGTACACCGTCCTGCGTGAGCGTGAGCTCGGCATCAGCCAGGCCCCCGAGGCGACCGAAACGAAAGCTGAGGAGAAGTAATGGCTGAAGAGCGTAACTTCCGCAAGGTTCGTCGCGGTTACGTCGTGTCCGATAAGATGGACAAGACGATTTCCGTCGAGCTCGAGCAGCGTTCGACCCACCCGCTGTACGGCAAGGTCGTTCGTTCCACTCGTACGGTCAAGGTCCATGATGAACACAACGAGGCTCACATTGGCGACCTCGTGAGTATTATGGAGACTCGGCCCCTGAGCAAGACCAAGCGTTGGCGTCTCGATACCATCATCGAGCGCGCTAAGTAAATAAGTTCGGCAAGGCTCCGTGAGTCACCCCGCCTGCTTGAAGCAGGCGGGCGGGGTGCTCGGGGAGAACCAGCTCGGCTAAGGAGAATCAATGATTCAGCAGGAAACGCGGCTTCATGTCGCCGACAACACGGGTGCGAAGGAAATCCTCGCCATCCGAGTGCTCGGCGGATCGAAGCGACGCTATGCCGGCATTGGCGACGTGATTGTCGCCACCGTCAAGGACGCCATCCCTGGCGGGTCGGTCAAGAAGGGCGACGTCGTCAAGGCTGTCGTCGTCCGTACCGTCAAGGAGCACCGTCGTGTGGACGGCTCCTACATCAAGTTCGACGAGAACGCCGCCGTCATTCTCGGCTCCGGCCGTGACCCGAAGGGCACTCGTATTTTCGGACCGGTCGGTCGTGAACTGCGCGACAAGCGCTTCATGAAGATCGTGTCCCTCGCCCCGGAGGTGATCTGACATGGCAGCCAAGATTAAGAGCGGCGACCTGGTCAAGGTCATCCGCGGCAAGGATCGCGGTAAGGAAGGCACCGTCAAGCAGGTGCTCAAGGATGATCGTCTGATCGTCGAAGGCGTGCAGATCGTCAAGAAGCACGTGCGTGCCACGCAGCAGGGCCAGCAGGCCGGCATCGTGGCTGTCGAGGCTCCGATCCATCGCTCCAACGTGATGGTCATCGATCCGGAGACCAAGCAGCCGACCCGCGTTGGCATCATCGAAAAGGAAGAGGCTCGTGACGGCAAGGTGAAGACCGTGCGCGTGCGTGTCGCCAAGAAGTCCGGAAAGGAGCTGGCATGACCGATACCACTATCGAAGCGCCGGCAACTCCGCGCTTGAAGCAGAAGTACATCGAGCAGATTGTGCCGGAGCTGGAGAAGGAATTCAACTACTCCAACCCGATGCAGGTCGCTCGTGTCCAGAAGGTCGTCGTCTCCATGGGCGTCGGCGCTGCGGCTCGCGACTCCAAGCTCATCGAAGGCGCTGTCAAGGACCTCACCCTGATCACCGGCCAGAAGCCGAAGATCACCAAGGCCAAGAAGTCCGTCGCGCAGTTCCACCTGCGTGAAGGCCAGGCCATCGGCGCTTACGTCACCCTGCGTGGCGAGCGCATGTGGGAGTTCCTCGACCGCCTTCTGACCACCGCTCTGCCGCGTATCCGCGATTTCCGTGGCATCAACGGCAACCAGTTCGATGGCCAGGGCAACTACAACTTTGGTCTCACCGAGCAGTCCATGTTCCACGAGATCGATCCGGATTCGATCGATCACCAGCGTGGTATGGACATCACCGTGGTGACCAGCACCAAGGACGACAAGGAAGCTCGCGTGCTGCTCAAGCACCTTGGCTTCCCCTTCAAGGAGAACTGATATGGCAAAAACCGCTCTTAAGAACAAGGCGGCCGCTAAGCCGAAGTTCAAGGTGCGCGCTTACACGCGTTGCCAGGTCTGCGGTCGTCCTCACTCCGTCTACCGCAAGTTCGGCCTTTGCCGCATCTGCCTTCGTGAGAAGGCCCACCGCGGCGAGCTGCCCGGCGTTACGAAGTCCAGTTGGTAAATATCGACGCTGAAGGTCCGCGGCCCAATCGCCATTAAGGCGTGAGGGCGGCGGAAACCATGGCGAGAAAGGGCGTTAGCCCAAATGACAATGACAGATCCGATCGCAGACATGCTTACGCGTCTGCGTAATGCGAGCGCGGCAAAGCACGAGACCGTGGATATGCCGTACTCCAAGTTCAAGGCGAACATCGCCGAGATCCTGAAGCGTGAAGGCTACATCAAGGACTTCACCGCCAAGGAAGCCAAGGTCGGCCAGACTCTCGAGGTCACCCTCAAGTACGGTCCGAACGGCGAGCGTTCCATCCAGGGCATCAAGCGCATCTCCAAGCCGGGCCTGCGTCGCTACGCAAAGTCCGATGCTCTGCCGATGCCGCTCGGTGGCCTTGGCATCGCAATCATCTCGACTAGCTCGGGACTGCTGACCCAGAAGGAATGCCTCGACCGAGGCATCGGCGGCGAAATCGTCGCTTTCGTTTGGTGAGAAAGGAGAGCTGAAACATGGCATCGCATATTGGTAAGCTCCCCGTCGCCATTCCTGCTGGCGTGGAAGTCAAGATCGACGGTCAGTCCTTCAGCGCCAAGGGCGCCAAGGGCACTGACACCTACGAGATTCCGGAAGGCATCACCGCTCAGGTCGAAGGCAACGAGATCATCCTCGTTCCGGCTGATGACCTGCGTCCGACCCGTGCAAAGCACGGCCTGGCTCGCTCCATCGTGGCAAGCAAGGTCAAGGGTGTGCACGAAGGCTATGCAAAGACCCTGGAAATCATCGGTACCGGTTACCGCGCTCAGATGAAGGGCAAGGGCATCGAGTTCTCCCTCGGTTACTCCCACACCATCACCGTTGAGCCGCCGGAAGGCATCGAGTTCGAACTGCCGAACCCGAACCAGGTGATCGTCAAGGGTATCGACAAGCAGGCTGTCGGCCAGTGCGCCGCAAACATCCGCAAGCTGCGTGCTCCGGAACCGTACAAGGGCAAGGGCATCAAGTACTCGGATGAACGCATCCTGCGCAAGGCTGGAAAGGCTGGTAAGTAATGAGCGTCCAGATTTTCGGTAAGGGCAAGAAGGTCGCGCTCCAGCGCCGCCACGCTCGTCTGCGCAAGCGCATCAAGGGCACCCCGGAGCTCCCGCGTCTGGTGGTCACCCGTTCCAACCGTCACATGGTTGCCCAGATCGTTGACGACACCAAGGGCATCACCCTGGTGAGCGAATCCACTCTGATGAGCGATTTCGCTGGTTTCGAAGGCACCAAGACCGAAGCCGCCAAGAAGGTCGGCGAACTGATTGCCAAGAAGGCTCAGGACGCAGGCATCACCGCGGTCGTGTTCGATCGTGGCGGCAACAAGTATCATGGCCGCGTCGCAGCTGTCGCTGAAGGCGCCCGCGAGGGAGGTCTGGCACTGTGAGCGACAACGAAAAGGAAACCCAAGTGGCTGAAGAAACTCAGAACACTCAGGCTGCCGCTGAGGCTACCAACGAGGACCGCAAGTCCCGTCGTGGTCAGCGCGGTGAGGGTCGTCGTGGCGAGCGCCGCAACCGTCGTGAGGAATCCCACGAGAACGAGCTGCTCGACCGCGTGGTGACCATCAACCGTGTGTCCAAGACCCACAAGGGTGGTCGTACGTTCAGCTTCGCCGCCCTCGTGGTGGTCGGCGATGGCAACGGCACCGTGGGCGTCGGCTACGGCAAGTCCCGTGAGGTCCCGGCTGCAATCGCCAAGGGTCAGCTGGATGCCAAGAAGCACATGTTCACCGTTCCGCGCGTCCGTGGCACCGTCACCCACCCGGTGATCGGCCACGATGCCGCAGGTACCGTGCTGCTTCGCCCGGCTGCTCCGGGTACCGGCGTTATCGCCGGCGGCGCAGTCCGCGCCGTCATGGAATGCGCTGGCATCACCGACGTGCTGACCAAGTCGATGGGTTCCACCACCGCCGTTAACGTGGTGCGTGCGACCGTCGACGCTCTCAAGAAGCTCGAAGAGCCGGAAGAGATCGCCGCTCGTCGTGGAATGTCCCTCGAAGAGGTGGCACCGGACGCCCTGCTGCGCGCTCGCGCCGCAGGCATCGCCGAGGCTCGCAAGGCTCGCGAAGAGGCTCAGGCCAAGGCTGCCCAGAAGGACGGTGAGTGATGACTAACCTGAACATCAAGCTGCACCACGGTCTGGTGAACTCCACTCCGAAGCAGCGTGCTGCGGCTCAGACTCTGGGCCTGAACAAGATCGGCAAGACCGTGACTCGCGAGGACACTCCGGCCCTTCGTGGCCAGCTGCTGGTTCTGCGTCACTTGGTCACCGTTGAGGAGGCTGACTGATTATGGCAGATATCCTGCAGATGCATGACCTGAAGCCGGCTCCGGGCGCCAAGAAGGATCGTATCCGCGTTGGCCGTGGTGAAGGCTCCAAGGGTAAGACCTCGGGCCGTGGCGACAAGGGCACCAAGAAGCGCTACCAGGTTCGTCCTGGCTTCGAAGGTGGCCAGCTGCCGCTGTACATGCGCCTTCCGAAGCTGCGTGGCTTCAAGAGCCCGTTCAAGAAGGAATACCAGGTCGTCAACATCGCGGCTCTTGCGGAACTGTTCCCGCAGGGCGGCGAGATCACCGTGGCCGATCTGGTTGCCAAGGGTGCCGTTCGCAGCGGCTACCCGGTCAAGGTCCTGGGCGACGGCGAGACCTCGGTTGCTTTCACCATCAAGGGTGTCAAGGCTTCCGCTTCCGCCAAGGCCAAGATCGAAGCTGCCGGCGGCTCCATTTCCGAGGACTGATTCCCGCGGAAAAGTAGCTGACTTTAGCTGATTGTGAGGCTCCTCCCGCATAGGCGGGGGGAGCCTCATTGCGTTCAAGGCATCGACGGGGGTTGATGGAGATCGTCCGTCATACCCGTCCAAGAGGGCTTCTCTATATATATGGCCTAAACAAAGCTGACAAAAGTTGACAAAACAGTAAAAGCAGACAAAAGGTGGTAAACTCCACTATCGGTAGGTAGCGTACGCTAGAGTGGTGCGTTAGAGTCTGTTTGCATGGGTGCGCGGGCGCGCACATCAATGGAAGGAATCCCAGGTGAGGACGTTAATCCAGGCCTTGAAAACCAAGGAGTTGAGGAATAAGATCCTCTTCACCCTTGGTATGATCATCATTTACCGTATTGGTTCGTTCATTCCGACCCCGGGTGTTGACTATACAGTTGTTCAGGAATGCGTTGGCAGCATGAGCAGCACTTCCGAGAACTTCATTGGCCTGGTGAATCTTTTCTCCGGCGGCGCGATGCTGCAGTTGTCGATCTTCGCGTTGGGCGTCATGCCATACATTACGGCATCCATCGTCATCCAGCTGCTTCGCGTGGTGATTCCGCGCTTCGAAGCGCTGCATAAGGAAGGTCAGTCCGGTGAGGCCAAACTGACCCAGTACACGCGTTACCTGACCATTGGCCTTGCCGTGCTGCAGTCCACCACCATCCTGGTGACCGCACGTTCCGGCGCGCTGTTCAACTACCAGTGCTCCCAGGTGGTGCCCGACGGTTCCGTCTGGAACCTCGTGGTCATGGTGCTGATCATGACCGGCGGTACCGGCCTGATCATGTGGATGGCCGAATTGATCACCGACAAGGGTCTCGGCCAGGGTATGTCCATCCTTATCTTCATGTCCATCTGCTCCGGCTTCCTGCCGCAGCTGTGGGAGATCGGCTGGGGCACCGACGGCACCGATGGCGATTGGGCCAAGTTCGCAGCCGTCATCAGCGTCCTGCTGGTCATCATGATCCTCGTCATCTACGTCGAGCTTTCCCAGCGTCGAATCCCCGTGCAGTACACGCGCCGCATGATCGGCCGCAAGATGTACGGCGGATCGTCCACCTACCTGCCGCTGAAGATCAACATGAGCGGCGTCATCCCTCCGATCTTCGCTTCCTCCATCCTCGCGATTCCTACGCTGATCGCGCAGTTCGGCGATTCCGACCAGGCTTGGGTCTCTTGGATCAACACCAACCTGGCCGACACCACCTCCGTGTGGTACATCGCACTGTACGCGCTGATGATCGTCTTCTTCTGCTTCTTCTACACGGAGATCACGTTCAACCCGGACGAGACCGCCGACAACATGAAGCAGTACGGCGGCTTCATCCCCGGCATCCGTGCCGGCAGCGCCACCAGCCGTTACCTGAGCTATGTGATGAACCGTCTGAACACCGTAGGTGCGATCTACCTGCTGTTCGTGGCCCTGATTCCGACCGTGCTCATCATGGCTCTGGAACTCAACAACAAGCTGCCGTTCGGCGGCACCACCATCCTGATCATCGCCGGCGTGGGCCTCGACACCCTGCGTCAGGCCAAGGCCCAGACCGAGCAGTTCCAGTACGCCGGATTCCTGTTCGCAGGCACCGATCACAAGGAAGGCAAGTAAAAGCCTGAATCGTAATACCGCTCCCAGTGGGCGGTATTACGATTTTTCATTGCAAGACAAGTATCGGAAGTCTCCAGCGTGAGACTCAATGAAACGGAGCAATAACATGCGACTGCTGATTATGGGACCCCAGGGCGTCGGCAAGGGCACCCAGGCCGCTCTGCTGAGCGAACATTACGGTATCCCGGCGATCTCGACCGGCGACATCTTCCGCTATAACATCAAGAACAAGACCGAGCTTGGTGTGGAAGCGCTCAAGTACATCGACAAGGGTGAGCTGGTTCCCGATGAGCTGACCAACAAGATCGTCAA
Organism: Acidaminococcaceae bacterium; assembly: GCA_963619075.1. Taxonomy (GTDB): domain Bacteria; phylum Actinomycetota; class Actinomycetes; order Actinomycetales; family Bifidobacteriaceae; genus Bifidobacterium. The sequence goes on along the minus strand of CAVEVJ010000368.1, from coordinate 1,567 downwards.
GGATCGTCTGGCGATGGACGACGCCAAGAACGGCTGGATTCTCGACGGATACCCGCGCAACGCGTCCCAGGTCGAAGCCCTCGACACCATCCTGTCCGAGCTGGAAACCCCGCTCGACGCCGTGGTGGCCCTCGACGCCGACCATGACGTGCTGATGGAGCGTATGAAGAAGCGCGCCGAAATCGAAGGCCGTTCCGACGATACCCCGGAAGCCATCGCCAAGCGACTCGACGTCTACGCCAAGGAGACCGCTCCGCTGCTGGCCATCTATCAGGAGCGCGGACTGCTCAAGACCTTCAACGGAGTCGGCTCCGTCGAAGAGATCCAGTCCACCATCGTGGCAGAGCTTGGCTGAGACCGATAACGCCGATAGCATAGACCATCCGAAAACGGGAATTGCGACACGCCGTATTGTGTTGTAATTCCCGTTTTCGTGTATTCTTGCAAGTTGGTGTGTCTTCGGGCACGCATAGTAATCGCCAAGGAACGGAACGAGGCTCATGGCTAAAGACGGTGTGATTGAAGTCGAAGGACAGGTGGTGGAGGCACTGCCGAACGCGATGTTTCGTGTTGAACTCGAAAACAAGCATATCGTGCTCGCGACCATTTCGGGCAAGATGAGGAAGAATTACATCCGCATCCTGCCGCAGGATCGCGTCGTGCTGGAGATGAGCCCGTACGATCTGAACCGCGGCCGTATTACGTACCGTTACAAGTAAGGTACACAAGCAAAGGAAAACCATGAAGGTCAGCCCTAGTGTGAAGAGGATCTGCGAGAACTGCCGCGTGATCCGTCGTCACGGCCGCGTCATGGTGATCTGCATCAACCCGCGCCACAAGCAGCGCCAGGGCTGAGAGTAGATCCAGCGGCATAACAGTACAGGCGCTGAGTCACAGCTCGCGGATGTGAGATGAACCCCGGGAACGCAGGCCCGGGCCGGGAAACCGGACGACTCGGTGCAAGACCTGCGGAAAACAGAAGGAATCGCAATGGCACGTCTTGCCGGAGTCGACATCCCCAATGAGAAGCGCATCGAGATCGCCCTCACCTACATCTTTGGTGTGGGTCGCACTCGTGCCAAGGAAACGCTTGCCGCGACCGGTATCAACCCGGACATTCGCGTCAAGGATCTGACGGATGAGCAGCTGATCACGCTGCGTGATTATCTCGAAGGTAACTACAAGATCGAGGGCGATCTGCGTCGTGAAATCGATGCGGATATCCGTCGTAAGATTCAGATCAACTGCTACCAAGGCCAGCGTCACCGTAAGGGACTTCCTGTGCGCGGTCAGCGCACCAAGACCAACGCACGTACCCGCAAGGGCCCGAAGCGTACGGTCGCCGGAAAGAAGAAGGCCACCAGGTAATCGGTGGCTGTCAGTCTAGACCACGAGACGTTCGTTCTCATCGCCTAGACAACAAAGCAAATTCGTTATTAGGAAACGAGGGTCAATGGCAGCTCAAAAGCAAGCCGCGCGCAAGCCGCGTCGCCGCGACCGTAAGTCGGTCCCGGTTGGGCAGGCGCACATCAAGTCCACTTTCAACAACACCATCATCTCCATCACC
>CAVEVJ010000367.1:0-9160 GCA_963619075.1 Acidaminococcaceae bacterium | reverse complement strand
GCCCTGTTGCTGGCCATGCTGCCGATCCTGATCCTGTACCTGTTCCTGCAGCGTTACATCGTCGAAGGCGTGACCTCCGGCGCGGTGAAGGGCTGAGTCGCACAACGAAATACAGATAAGTCCGGATGCGTAATTCACTACGCATCCGGACTTTTTTTGTATGTCTGCGATATGCCTGCTGTACGTCTGTTGCATTTCTGTTGGTTTTGGTTGAGATTGTGATATTAAATGCCGAAAAAGGCTTAATTTTAGGGGACGAAACGATATCGAACCGGTTCGACACGCGCGAACGGGAGGTGAAGTTTGTACCTTTTTAATCTTCAGGATAATATCGAACCGGTTCGATGCAGAGGTCGAGCCATAAAAGGGGTTTTATAAATATGGATAAATTTGTTCGCCCGGGCATTGATGACCGTCCGGATTATGACAAGGCTCTGACTCCCGAGCAGAGGGACGCGGTCTCCCGTTTGGCCACTTCGATGCCGGAACGCCGTGCCGGAGACGCCAGCCAGACCGACGTGCAGGTGCAGGCCACCAATCTCGCGGCATCGTCCGATGCCGCAGGCTCCGGTTTGGGTGCCATCGCGGCAGTGGACACCGCAGTGCCGGATCCGTCCTCCGCCTTCATGGACATGCGTGACCCAATGGTCTCCGCGGACGGCCACCGTCCGACCAAGGCGGAAGTCATCCGTCTCGGTGTGGGCTTCACCATCTCCGCCGTGGCCTGCGCCATTCCGTGGGTGGCCTTGACATCCATCATCCTGCCACGCGTATTCGAATCCATCGATCCGGCCAGCAAGGAGTCCATGCTCGGCCTGGTCAACATCTTCGGTTCCGTGGTGGCGCTGGTGGCCAACATCGTCTTCGGCACCTTCTCCGATCTGACCCGCTCACGCTTCGGCAAGCGCACCCCGTGGATGGTCGCCGGCGGCCTGGTGACGGGTCTGAGCGTCGGAGCCGTATCTCTGACCCATTCCGAACCGGTCATCATCATCCTGTGGTGCTGCGCGCAGCTTGGCTACAACATGATGCTCGCCCCGTACGTGGCCACCATGTCCGACCGAGTGCCCGACAAGTTCCGTGGCACCATCTCCGGCTTCTACGGCGCAGGCATCGCGGTCGGCCAGACCTTGGGCTCCTTCGTCGGCGCACAGCTGCTCAAGCAGGGAGAGGCTGGCATCTTCAGCGGTTGGATGATGGGTATGATCATCTTCAGCCTCGCGGGCATCGTCGTGGTGCTCATCTGGCCTCGCGAGAAGTCCAACCGCGATGAAGCCCGCGGCGAGCTCAACGTCAAGTCCATGCTCATGAGCTTCCGTCCGCCGAAGAACGCGCCTGATTTCTACTACGCGCTTGCCGGCCGCACCATGATGATGGGTGGTTACTGGATGATCAACACCTACCAGCTGTACATCGCACAGGACTACGTGTTCGCCGGAGACGTGGACGCCGGAGTCAAGGCCGCCGAGCTTATCGCCACCATGGCCGTCATCACGCTGGTGGTCTCTCTGATCGCAGCCGTCGCAGCCGGCCCCATCACCGATAAGATCGGCATGCGCAAGGTGCCGGTCGCACTGGCCAGCTGCCTGTTCGCCGTCGGCGCGCTGATGCCCATGCTGTTCCGCTCCGCAACCGGCATGCTGCTGTTCGCCGGCATCGCAGGCCTCGGCTACGGCATCTACAACGCCATCGACCAGGCGCTGAACGTCTCCGTGCTGCCGAATCCTGAGGAAGCAGGCAAGGATCTGGGCATTCTGAACCTCGCCAACACGCTTTCCACGGTGATCGGCTCCGGCATGACCTCGATCCTCGTCGTGATCGTGAAGTCCATGATGGGCGTCTCCGAAACTCCAGTCGTCGCCTACACCGTGGTCTTCGGCGTGGCCATCGTAATCGTGCTTATCGCGGCCTTCCTGATCATGCGTATCAAGAACGTGAAATGAGATTATTCTCGGCGTGTTGATATAGTTTCCCTCGTCAAGAAAGATCGCCCGAATGCGCAGTCGCAGTGCATTCGGGCGATTTCCGTATGTAGCCATGTGCGCGAAGAGAAAACAGACGATGGAAGAAGAGAACAAGAACGAGTCCATGCCGACCCCGCCGCCGCTGCCCGGCCAAATATATATTCGTCCCGGCATCGACGACCGTCCCGACTATGAGAAAACCCTGACCGAAGAAGCCAAAGCAGCGTTGAGACGACTGGCTGTGCAGCAGAATCCGCGTGTGCCGGAAGCTTCGAACGAGCGTCCGGAAGTGCAGGCGGCACGCATCAACGCGGAAGGCGGCTCTCCGCTGACCGCCGCGGCGCACCTCGATGCGGCCGTGCCGAACCTTGAATCGTCCTTCCTTGATCTGCGCGATCCGATGACGGCACCGGACGGCACCACGCCGGATAAAATGCAGGTGCGCCGACTGATGGTCGGCTTCACGCTCGGAGCGCTGCTGTTCACCGCGCCCATGGCCGCGCTCAACATGGTGCTTGTTCCGCAGCTGGTCGGCCGGATTGCGGGTGGTGCGGTCAACGGTAGCGTGACGTCTCTGGCGTGGCTTATGGGACTCGGCACCGTGGTGACCTTCTTCATGAACGCGTGGGTCGCGGTCGGCTCGGACCATACGTTCGGTCCGCTCGGCCGACGCATGCCGTGGATCATCGGTGGAACGCTGCTGACCGCCGCAAGCGTGGCGATTCTGTCCGCATGCGAACTCATCCAGCTGGTCGGATTCTTCTGGCTGCTCACGCTGGTCGGGTACGCGCTGGTATCCATGCCGCTTGCCGCCGCATTCGGCGAGCGCATTCCGGACAAGTTCCGTGATCGTGCCGACGCATACCGCGGAATCGGATTGACCGTTGGCCAGCTGGTCGGCGTCATCGTGGCCGTATACGGCACGTGGAACGCTGATGCGTCCGGTTGGGACGGCACCACGCGTTCCTCCATTCTGGGCTTCGCCATTTGGTTTGTTGTTGCTGGAGTTGTGACTTTGTTGGTGTTGCCGTTTGAGGGGACCAGCACCTACATGCCGCGTGAGGACGTGCGTAAGGGCTCTTTCTTCTCTCAGTACCGTCCGCCGAAGGGCGCTCCGAAGTTCTTCGTGGCGTTTGCCGCCAGGACTTTTGCGGTGGCCGCGCCTGCGATGATCGCCGTCTATCAGTGGTATTTGGTGATGAATGACGTTGATTCCAGCGGTTTGCAGGGTTTTGGATTGCAGGGGGCGGGTGCTGTCGTGGCGATGATGGCCGTTGCCGCGTTTGTCGGCTCGCTGCTTGGCGCCACCGTGCTTGGCCGTATTTCCCGTGCGATTGAGGATTCGCGTATTCCTGCCGTAGCTGCGATTGCGCTGTTCGTCGTTGCCGCCGTTCTGCCGTTGGTTTTGGAAGATACGTTGCTTGCCGTCGGGCTGTATGCGTTGATTGCAGGCTTTGCTTACGTGTTGTATGACGGTGTCAGCCAAAGCCTCAACCTTGCCACCGTTCCGGACGTGCGTTCCGTGGGTCGTTCGCTCGCTTCGTTCAGTCTTGCGAATACGTTCGGTTCGCTGCTGGGTATTGTTGCCGGTGCGATTGCCGTTCTTGCGTTCGGCGCGTACCTGCCGATGTTCGCGGTGGCCATCGGGTTCATGCTGTTTGCCGGTGTGCTGACGGCGTTGCTGAAGTGATCGGGTGAATTTCGGCCGTATCGGTATCGGATAGGCGCGTCCATATAATGAACCTTTAGTAGATAGGGTGTGTGGGTGCGCTTATCTTTACGTTTGGTTTCGGACGGAAAACCGTTTGAACAAGAGACTTTGCGAAAGGAGGTTCGCCACGATGAACGGAATGGTTGCCAACGCACTGCTGTCCGCACGAATTATTATTCCGCTTTCGTTGGCGGACTGATTCGAGCGACATGGCTTCGATCCCCGCCGACGGAGGCAGGGTTTGAAGCGCATTGATACCACGTTGAGGGCCCTGCATGAAGCGGGGCCTTTTTGCTGTTGCGCCCACAAGGCAAAAGCAGTGGAACGGATTGAGGTCCGCGGAGAGAACGCATAGCGTGGCCGTTTTCGATTTTGGAATCGGCCCGCCGAGATATATAGGAGAATCCCAATGAGCGCAGTTGAGGCAGCTGCAGGCAAGGCGCAGGCACTGGTACGCGATTCGGTCAAAACCGTGATCGCCGCTTCCATGGTCGGTACCGCCATCGAATTCTACGATTTCTACGCATACGGTACGGCCGCTGCGAACTATTTCCCGAAGGTCTTCTTCGGAGACACTTCCAATCCGACCGTCGCGTTGTTGGCCAGCCTGCTGACGTTCGCCATCGCGTTCATCGCGCGTCCGCTGGGTTCCTTGGTGTTCGGCCATTTCGGCGATCGCATGGGCCGCAAGACCACGTTGGTGGTCTCTCTGCTCACCATGGGCATCGCGACCTTCCTGATCGGATGCCTGCCGACCTACGGGCAATGGGGTGTTGTGTCCGTTGTGATGCTGTGCCTGTGCCGTTTCGCACAGGGCATCGGTCTCGGCGGCGAATGGTCCGGCGCCGCTTTGGTGGCCACCGAGAACGCGCCGGAAGACAAGCGTGCTCTGTACGGTTCCTTCCCGGAGCTGGGTGCGCCGATTGGCTTCTTCCTGTCGAACGGCACTTACTTCCTTCTGGAAACCTTCAATGATGAGCAGGCGATGCTCGCTTGGGGATGGCGTGTGCCGTTCCTGCTGTCCGCGGCTCTCGTGGCCGTCGGTCTCATCGTGCGAGTGCATATGGAGGAAACCCCGATCTTCCGCCTTGCCCAGGAGCAGAAGAAGGTCGTCAAGTCCCCGCTTACCGAAGTCTTCAAGAAGAGCTGGAAGCAGGTCGTCCAGGCCACGTTCCTTGTGGCGGTCACCTACACGCTGTTCTACACGCTGGCAACATGGTCGCTCGCCTGGGGTACCAAGAGCGCGGAAAACGGCGGCGGCGATCTTGGTTTCACCAATCAGGAATATCTGCTGATGCTGATGCTGTCCGTATGCATGCTTGCGGCATTCATCGTGATTTCCTGCGTGGCCGCCGATAAGCTCGGACGCAAGCGCGTGATCATCTTCTCGTCCTGCTGCCTCGTGGTATTCGCGCTGCTGTTTCCGTTCCTGCTTAACCCGGAAGTGGTCGGACAGCGCAACTTCGCGGCCAACCTTGCGTTCCTGTGCATCGGTTTCGCCTTGATGGGCACCGCATTCGGCCCGATCGGCGCGTTCCTGCCTGAACTGTTTGACGCCAACGTGCGTTACTCCGGTTCCGGTATCGGCTACAACCTGGCCGCCATCGTCGGTGCCGCGTTCGTGCCGACCATCGCCACCTGGCTGTCTCACAACTGGGGTGTGCACTCCGTGGGACTGTATCTCGGCGTGATGGCCGTGTGCTGCCTCATTGCCGTGGTGAGCTGCCATGAGACCAAGGACGTCGACTTCACCAAGTAAGGGTGTATCGGCAGCGCCTTAAAAAACGTTTGACGAAAACATAGTCACTATGTGGACGCCAGCAATCACCATAAAGAAAGCGGGACTAGAACAGTCCCGCAGGAGAGGCGGCCCGATTCTCGCGGACACAATCCGGGGGAGCAGCATCCCAGGAATCGCAAGCCGTCGTAACAACCGAACAACAGAAAAAGAACATCGCGAACGATCCGGGAAATCATCCCGCACTCACGAGAAAGATATTAAAAATAAAAGGAGCGCCAATCATGGCTGCAACTATCTGGTACGAAAAAGATGCCGACCTGTCCGTGTTCGAAGGCAAGAAGGTGGCCGTTATCGGTTACGGTTCCCAGGGCCACGCCCATGCTCTGAACCTGCGTGACTCCGGTGTCGACGTGGTCGTCGGCCTGCGTCCTACGTCCAAGTCCGTGGAATACGCCAAGGAGCAGGGCCTGGAGGTCCAGTCCGTGGCCGACGCCACCGCCGAGGCGGACGTGGTGATGATCCTGCTGCCTGACCAGTACCAGGCCGCTGTGTACAAGTCCGAGATTGAGCCGAATCTGAAGCCGGGTGCTGCGCTGGCCTTCGCTCACGGCTTCAACATCCATTACGGTTACATCAAGCCGTCCGAGGATCATCCGGTCTTCATGGTCGCTCCGAAGGGCCCGGGCCACATCGTTCGTCGTGAGTACGCCGCCGGACGTGGCGTTCCGGTCGTCGTGGCCGTGGAGCAGGATCCGGACGGCAAGACTTGGCCGCTGTGCCTGGCATATGCCAAGGCTCTGGGCGCTCTGCGCGCGGGCGCCATCAAGACCACCTTCACCGAGGAGACCGAGACCGATCTGTTCGGCGAACAGGATGTGCTCATGGGCGGCATCAACCACCTGTGCGACATGGGCTTCGATGTGCTGACCGAGGCTGGCTACCAGCCGGAGATCGCCTACTTCGAGGTGTTCCACGAGCTGAAGATGCTGGTTGACCTGGCCAATGAAGGTGGTCTGAACAAGGCCCGTTGGTCCTGCTCCGACACCGCCCAGTACGGCGACTACACCTCCACGGTCATCACCGAGGAGACCAAGAAGCGCATGCAGTACCAGCTCAAGCGCATCCAGGACGGCTCCTTCGCCAAGGAATTCATGGACGATCAGGCCGCAGGCGCTCCGAAGTTCAAGGCCCTGCAGGAAGAGTACAGCCATCCGCATCTGGAGACCGTCGGCCCGAAGCTGCGTTCCATGTTCTCCTGGAACAACCAGGAGGATGCCGACGCCGACATGGCCGAGTCCTTCAACGGTAAGATCGCTCGTACCCAGGTTCAGTGAGGTCGCGTGATTTCGGGCTGAGGCTCGGAATCCGAATATCGTAACTATTCGCGTAAGGTCGTCGTCCGATTCGTTCGGGCGGCGGCCTTTGCGTTTGCGTGGGCCCATAGCCTATGCGTGTTCTATATGTCTATACGTCTATATGCCAAGCGGAGGGTTGGTTTCGGCCGATTACATCGCCAAGTTTTCGCTGATATGGCCACTTTGTGGACGGTGCTGGGGTTGGGGGAGTATTGACGGTAGGATAGTTTCCAGTTTCGAAGGACAAAATTCTTCGCAAGACGAATAATCTGCAAACATGTAGATACCCCGGCACACAGTGCCACACCCCACTACATATAAAGGAGTGCCAATCACAATGGCTGCACAAATCTGGTACGAGAACGACGCTGATCTCTCGGTCCTCGAAGGCAAGAAGGTTGCCATCATCGGTTACGGTTCCCAGGGCCACGCCCACGCTCTGAACCTGCGTGATTCCGGCGTCGACGTCGTCGTCGGCCTGCGCCCGACCTCCAAGTCCGTCGAGAACGCCAAGGAGCAGGGCCTGGAAGTCAAGTCCGTTCCGGAAGCCGCCGCTGAGGCCGACATCATCATGATCCTGGCTCCGGATCAGTACCAGCGCAACATCTGGTCCAACGACATTGAGCCGAACCTGAAGCCGGGCGCTGCCATCGCCTTCGCTCACGGCTTCAACATTCACTACGGCTACATCAAGCCGTCCGAGGATCATCCGGTGTTCATGGTCGCTCCGAAGGGCCCGGGCCATATCGTTCGTCGTGAGTACACCAACGGCCGTGGCGTTCCGGTCGTCGTGGCCGTGGAGCAGGATCCGCGCGGCGACGCTTGGGACATCACCCTGGCTTACGCCAAGGCTCTGGGCGCTCTGCGTGCAGGCGCCATCAAGACCACCTTCACCGAGGAGACCGAGACCGATCTGTTCGGCGAGCAGAACGTGCTCATGGGTGGCGTGAACAAGCTCGTCGAGATGGGCTTCGAGGTCCTCACCGACGCTGGCTACCAGCCGGAGATCGCCTACTTCGAGGTGTGCCACGAGCTGAAGATGATCGTCGACCTCATGAACGAGGGTGGCCTGAACAAGGATCGTTGGTCCTGCTCCGACACCGCTCAGTACGGCGATTACACCAACACCTGCATCGACGAGCACGTGCGTGAGCGCATGGAGTACCACCTCAAGCGCATCCAGGATGGCTCCTTCGCCAAGGAGTTCATCGAGGATCAGGACGCCGGCGCTCCGAAGTTCAAGGCTCTGCAGGAAGAGTACGGCAACGTTCGCATCGAGACTGTCGGCCCGAAGCTGCGCGCCATGTTCTCCTGGAACAACGGCAAGGACGAGGACGCCGATATGGCTACCTTCAACGGCAAGATCGCTCGTACCTCCGTGCAGTGATTGACGCTCCCGCCCGGGAGTAGACCGTAAGGCTTTCTAAGGCCGTCATCCGTGTGGATGGCGGCCTTTTTTGTTTGGCCTACCCATGGAAGCTCAAGCCATTGCGTACGTTGGTGGTCGCGCTCTCGGTAGACGTCAACCAATCGCCGTCGCTGCAGGAAGCCATTGGCGCGGCCAGAGAGCGGACCATACCGAAAGAGCCTAGGTCGCACTCCACCAGAAGCTTCGCCCTTTGGGATGTTCTGGGGACTTGGTGAAGATCTACGGAGACGATACGCGCCTTTGACGGGGAGTTTGACGGGGAGTTTGACGGGGAATGCAACGCTCTTTTCGGCGGAACTTCGCGCATTCCACTTGGATAGGGTGTAAAAATGTCCCCGTATGTAACCAAGAACAGGTAGAGTATTCTCAGACGATTCGCAGCGGAGAGAAGAACGGTTATGAGAAATCGCCCCAACCCAAGTTTCATTGAGTTTTTCCACTCGGCGTCGCGCAGGTGCGGCGTTGCCATTGCCCTTGTGGCGTCGCTTTCGCTATGCGTTCCGCAGTTCGCATATGCGAAGAACGCAACGGGAGCGTCCGAGGTTGCATCGGACGGAGAGCAGGTCACGATTATCGTGCAGCTTTCCGACGAAGGCCTTGCGATAGATTCCGAAAACGATTCCAGCGAAGTCGCAGAGGCCGAGGAACGTCACGAATCCGTCAAAGCGGAGATACGCGATGAAATCGAGGGGAGCGGCAATGCCCGTTCCCGTTCCTCCGATGAGGACGTGACCGTGGAGGATGTGGACGATTACTACCACATTTTCGATGGTTTCGCCATTACCGCTCCTGCGGACGCTTTGGAATCCATCAAGCAGATCGACGGTGTCGAGAACGCGTTCATCAGCCGCGAGTTCAAGCTTCCGGACGAGAATCCCGACAATGATCAGACGAGTTCGGACGGCTCGCAAACCGTGCAGAATCAAAGCGCGCTCGACATGCTCGATCTGGATGGTGTGG
>CAVEVJ010000366.1:0-3885 GCA_963619075.1 Acidaminococcaceae bacterium | reverse complement strand
GTCCCGCGCTACCGTGGACCCGGAGCGTCCTCTGACCGTCGTGCTTGGTGGTTCCAAGGTCTCCGACAAGCTCGGTGTGATCGAGAACCTGCTCGACAAGGCTGATCGTCTGGTCATCGGCGGCGGCATGGTATACACCTTCCTCAAGGCCAAGGGCCTCGAGGTCGGCACCTCTTTGCTTGAAGAGGATCAGGTCGAGACCGTCAAGGGCTACATCGAGCGTGCCGAGAAGAACGGCGTCGAACTCGTGCTGCCGACCGACATCGTCGTGAACCCGGGCTTCCCGAAGTCCGATGCCGACATTGCTCCGGAGGTCGTCTCCGCCGAAGCCATCCCGGCCGACAAGATGGGTCTGGACATCGGTCCGGACTCCCAGAAGCTCTTCCACGACAAGATCGTGGATTCCAAGACCGTCGTGTGGAACGGCCCGATGGGCGTGTTCGAGGTCAAGGCCTTCGCGGCCGGCACCGAAGCCGTGGCCCAGGGTCTGGTCGACGCTACCGTAGCCGGTGCCTTCACCATCGTCGGTGGCGGTGATTCCGCTTCCGCCGTGCGCAACCTCGGTTTCCCGGAGGATGGCTTCTCGCACATCTCCACCGGTGGCGGCGCGTCTCTCGAATTCCTCGAGGGTAAGGAACTGCCGGGTCTGAAGGTACTCGACTGATCGCATGAACATCTGAAGAGGTGCTCTCTCATCGTTCGCAACGGGGGAGCACCTCTTGTTTTCCACTCGTACCAACACGTAGTTCAAGGACGATGACGCATGACACCGCAGCGTATCCCACTGGTCGCAGGCAATTGGAAGATGAATTTCGACCATCTTGAGGCCACGTATTTCGTGCAGCAGCTGGTATGGAGGCTGCGTGACATGCGTTTTGACTACAAGCGTTGCGAGATCGCCTTGATGCCGTCATTCACATCGTTGCGCAGCGTACAGGTGCTGGTGGAATCAGATAATCTGAAAATCCGCTACGGCGCGCAAGCGGTCTCGGTTACGTCTCAGGGGGCATTCACCGGAGATGTTTCCGCTGATATGATCGCTCAGCTAGGTTGCTCGTATGTAATCGTCGGACATTCCGAACGACGCAAATATCATCCGGAAGACGATGCCAACATCGTCGATCAGGTGCGCGCGGTGCTTGCGGCCGGCATGCAGCCCATCCTGTGCGTCGGAGAAAGTTATGAAGAGCGCAGGCAGGGCATCGAACTCGACTATGCGGTCGGTCAGGTGCATGATGTCACTAGGGACCTTTCCGACGAAGAAGCATCCCGTCTGATTGTGGCCTATGAGCCGGTATGGGCCATCGGAACAGGCATGGTCGCCACTCCGCAGTCCGCGCAGGATGCGGCGAAGGCCATTCGCGAGGATCTACGCACGACTTTCAATGAGCACGTGAGTGAAACCGTCCGCATCATCTACGGTGGATCGGTTTCCTCGAAGAATGCCGTTGAACTGATTGATGAACCGGATGTCGATGGATTCCTTATAGGCGGAGCAGCCCTGAAAGTGGACGAGCTCGCCAAAATCTGCAGACTTACGCTTGATGCGACCAGATAGGAGTCTCGGCCATTCAATGGAGCGCCGCATAAACATTAGGGAGTATGTGTCGCTTTCCAGGTTTCCGACGTGTGGATGTGTTGGCTTTTCTCAACACCATGCGCTATCCTAAAAGACAGTGTTTACGAACTGGAGGTTCACTCGTGTCCGCTATGGCTATCGTCAAGCTTGTGCTGCAGATCATTCTTGTTATTTTCAGCCTTTTGCTCACCTTGCTGATTCTTATGCACAAGGGTAAGGGTGGTGGTCTGTCCGATATGTTCGGCGGTGGGCTCACCCAGAACGCTGGTTCGTCCGGTGTGGCGGAAAAGAACCTGAATCGTTGGACCGTTATCATCGCTCTGCTGTGGGTTGCGATTATCATCGCCCTCGGCTTGATGACGAAGTTCAGTCTCATCTGATTGATTCAATTCCTTCGGCCCATGATCGTCAAGGTCATGGGCCGAAGTGTTTTTCAACGCATTTGCATCGACTTACACCGATTCGAAGGTTTACCATGTTCTCCGAAGAAAACAATCAACACAGCAAAATAACGTTGGTCGTGGCCGACTTGGATGGCACCCTTTTGCATGATGGGGCAACGTTCGAGGAGCGATTCCTGGCAAAACGTACCATTGACAGCATCAATCGCTTGCACGATACGGGAATCAAGTTCGTAGTGGAGACGGCACGTCCGGTCAGTACCGGTTATTCCTTTGTCAAGCAATTGCCCGTGGACGCCGTGGCATATCTTAACGGAGCGTTGCTGGATTTCGCTCCCAGTTCGTCCAATTATGAAATGCTTACTTCTCCACAGCTCGTGCAGGATGGCCATTTGAGGAAAATCGGATTCTCCTCACAACGCGCATGTGAGGTGTGCAAGTATCTGCTGACCAAGTTGCCTGGTATGGAAGTCGGCATCGTCATGGACGATGTCAGGTATACGAATTTCGACGTTACCAAATATTGGAAAACGCAAACCTGGCGATATACCGATTTCGATGATGTTCCCGAGGGCATTGCCGATAAGATTATCCTGTTCCCGGATTCCGAGCAGTGGGATTATGCAGGCAAATTGATTCCCGATGATTTCGACGTTCATATTTCCGAAGGTTCGCTATGGATGCTGATGAATCCGCAGGCCAATAAAGAGACGGCATTGAACATTATTGCGGACTATTTGTCCACTTCGCTGAGCCAGATCGTTTCTTTTGGCGACGATTTGGTCGATATCGCAATGCTTCAGTGTTCCGGAAGGGGAGTGGCCGTTGCGAACTCCAACCAGGAAGTGTTGAAGATAGCCGATGAGATCTGCCCGTCGAATAATGATGACGGAGTGGCACAGTGGATTGAGCAAAATCTGCTTTGAACTTCCGTTTCTTAAATTGAACTTCTGTTTCTTGCATGCACGAAACATTTACGTCAATAATTGAACCGTATGACTAATGGCGGGTTTATTGTGCTAAACTTTGAACCGATGCCCGATCTAAATTGAACCGAAAGGATTCGTATGACCGAATCGTTCTCACAAAGACTTGCCGCAGCCATGGCGTTGCGTAATCTTAAGCAGATAGATTTCGTTCATGCGGCGGAACATAGCGGCATCAAACTTGGCAAAAGTCACATGAGTCAATACGTCGGCGGCAAGACCGTACCCCGCGCGGACATCGCACGATTCCTCGCATCGGTGTTGCAAGTTGATGAACGATGGCTTATGGGAGAAGACGTACCTATGGAACGGGACGCTGTCACGGCACCGCAAGGCGAGCATGATTCCACAGCGGTCCAGGGGAAAGAAACGGAACCGACGCAATCAACAGAAGGAAAGACCATGCGTACATACAGCAAATCGCACAAACTCGACAACGTGCTTTACGACGTCCGTGGTCCTGTGGCCGATGAAGCCATCCGCATGGAGGCCGCCGGCACCCATATTCTCAAACTCAATATCGGCAATCCGGCTCCGTTTGGATTCCGTACTCCGGATGAAGTCGTATACGACATGGCTCAACAGTTGAAGGACACGGAAGGCTATTCACCGTCGAAGGGTTTGTTCTCCGCACGCAAGGCAATCATGCAGTATACCCAGCTGAAGAACATCCCCAACGTATCCATCGATGATATCTATACCGGTAACGGCGTCAGCGAACTGATCAATCTTTCACTGTCGGCGTTGTTGGATGACGGTGACGAGGTACTCGTGCCATCTCCGGACTACCCGTTATGGACGGCTTGCGTGAATCTAGCCGGAGGAACCGCCGTGCACTACATTTGCGATGAAGAATCGGAATGGTATCCGGATATCGAGGACATGCGTTCGAAAATCACAGACAAAACCAAGGCCCTTG
>CAVEVJ010000365.1:0-4498 GCA_963619075.1 Acidaminococcaceae bacterium | reverse complement strand
GGCGCGAGGGACTCACCTCGCAGGGCTACCGTGTCTACATGATCATCGTGAGCATCATCGGCAAATTGGCGAACATCTTCCCGATTTTCCTGTATTTCGTCGCGGCGCTCGTCACCTTCACCACCATGGGACGCATGGTGGATGAAGAGCGCACGAATTCCGGCACGCTGAAAGCCCTCGGCTATACGAACGGCGACGTGATACTCAAATTCACGGTCTACGGTTTCATGGCTTCGACCATCGGTACCGTCATCGGAGTGCTGGCAGGACACACGATGCTACCTCTCATTGTGGAGCACGCGTACAGCAGCGGTTTCACCATGCCATCCATCAAACTCGGATTCCACCCATGGGTCACACTGGTTTCCTTCCTGCTGGCCTGGACGAGCGCGGTCGTACCCACATGGCTCGTCGCGTCGCGAGAACTGCGTGAACAACCAGCCGCCCTGCTCCTGCCAAAACCACCTGCGAAGGGTTCCAAGATTCTCCTGGAACGCATCACTCCGATCTGGAACCGGCTCAACTTCACACGCAAGGTGACCGCGCGCAACATCTTTCGATATAAAACACGCATGTTCATGACCATATTCGGCGTTTGCGGAGCCGTGGCGTTGCTCACCGCGGGACTCGGCGTGCAGGCGTCCATCGATCAAATCGGCGAGCGACAGTTCAACGAACTGATTCATTACGATTTGATAACGGTTGAACACTCGAGCACGAATTCCGCTCAGATCAACGAATTGAAAAAAGCGTTGAAAAAGAATTCGGTGAGTTCCTCGACAGCCATACATTACGAGGAACTGTCGAAGACATCCGGCAAAGACGGAGACAAACAGCAGATCACACTGCTGGCCACGGACGATGCATATAATTTCGACACGTATCTGACGTTGCGCGACAGACAATCCCACGAAAACCAGATCATGGTCAACGATGGCGCGATCATTTCGGAAAGGCTCGCAGCAATGCTGCACGTATCCGTAGGGGACAGCTTCAACGTGACCGACGCGGATGGCGTGGAACGCACTGTCAAAGTATCCGGCATCTGCGAAATGTACATAGGCCATTTCGTATTCATGAACGCACAATATTATGAGAAAGCGTTCGGCGCGGAATATACGACGAACTCGTATATGGTTCGCTTGAAGAAGTCAAGCGTGGCCAGCGCGGAACGCCAAGGCGCGAGGTTCATGAAACTATCCGCCGTACAAAGCGTGGTCCAAAACACAACGCAGAAAAGCATGGTATCCACAATCGTGGAATCGCTCAATCAGATCATGGAAGTGCTGATCGTCGTCGCGGTGATGCTGACGGTGGTGATTCTGTACAACCTGACGAATCTGAATGTATCCGAACGCATACGCGAATTGTCCACCATCAAAGTGCTGGGCTTCCACACGGACGAGACGACGATGTACATCTACCGCGAAACCATATTACTGTCCGGCCTCGGCATCCTGGCCGGGTACGGGTTCGGAACATGGCTGCACGGCTACATCATCACCGAAGTGCCGCCGGACGAGGTCATGTTCGACCCGACACTTGGCTGGAAAGCGTTCATCGTGCCGCTCGTGGTGGTGGGTGTGGTGCTGGCCATGCTCGGATGGGTGGTATACCGCCGTCTGAAGACGGTCGACATGCTCGCCGCGCTCAAATCCATCGAATAAGATACAAGCCCGATCAAGAAAGCGGCCTCCAGAATCCCACCCACATGCGAACGTGGAATCCTGAAGGCCGCCACTATCGGCAAGCGCGTCAAAGCGGGACCGCTACTGCAACAACTCCATGAAAGCCGGTTGAATGCCATCGATGACATCGCTTGCGATAATAGGATGCCCGATCGCGCCGAAACGCTGTTTATGGGACTGCCCATAAATCCGCGGACGGTGCCAGCCACGCTGATCGGACTGCGACTCAACCGCCGCAGCAAGACCATGCAGATAAGCCGCCGCCGCCGCGACCTCAGGAACAAGAGCCGGATCGTCAGCAAGCATATCATCCTGCTGCGCAAGCAAAGTCCCCAACATACCAGCAAGCACATCCCCAGCCCCGGCGGTGGCCAGCCAAGCAGGAGCACGACCGGAAAGAATCACGCGCTCGCCGCCGTCTCCGTCCTCGCCGACCACCATCGTCACCGCCCCCTTAAGCACAACTGTCGCACCGGTCAATTCATGAACCCTGCGCGCATATGCGAGCGGCCTGTCACGCACATCGTCAACACCGACATCAACCCGATCAAGCCTGCACAGCAAACGCGCCAACTCACCGGCATGAGGCGTAATGACCACCTGCGCGGGAACCCGCTCCGGAAGCATGTCCAACGCGCCGGCATCCACCACGATCGGCGGCATCGCACGCACCCGCTCATTCACCTGCACCGATGCATCGGACTCGGAACAATCCAACGCATAATGCTTCAACAACGCGGCAATCATCTCACGTTGCACATCCCCATCAGCCGCATCGTCACCAACCGCGGGAACACCCGAACCAACCACCCAAGATTGCACACGCCCCTTACCTACAACAGCCTCCGGCAACGCCGAAAGCACCATATCCTGCACGAGACGCGGACCCAAATAACGCACCATACCAGCATTCGTCCGCGCCGCAGCCCGCGCAGACAACACAGCCGCACCAGGAAAACGCGTCGAACCAGTCACCAAACCAACCACACCACGCTCATACTTGCCATCCGCAAGCTGAGGCAAACGAATCGAATCAGCAACAAAATCACCATCGGTCATCTCAACCGCAGGAACAAACTCATCGACATCAAACCCGAAATCCACCAACACCAGCTTGCCGCACGCATAAGAAGCAGGCGGCACCATCGCACACGGCTTCATCGCGCCAAACATCACCGTAACATCGGCAGGAATATACGAACCCGGCAAAGAACCGTCATCCACACCAACACCGGAAGGCACATCGACGGCCACCACCAAAGGCAAATCAGAAGACGGATCATTATCCGGTAGCGCAGGCCTATCCGGCAAACCGCCATCCAACCCCAAAGACGCGGCAATAGTGCCGACGACCCCACGCAACGCACCAGACACGCCAATACCCGTCATCGCATCAATAACCACATGTGACCCCTGAGCATACTCGACGGCGGCCTGCATGCGCTCGCCGGCCTCGCCTGCCGAGAAGCCTGTGGAACAACCGGGAATGTCCGCATTGGGATCCAGCACCAATGCGCGCCCGCCGGCGTGGACGAAAGCGGAGAACGCTTCCTCGTGCAATGAACGGCCCACCACGATCGCGGTGACCTGCGCGCCTTCGTGTGCCAGCTGTGCTCCTGCGTACAGACCGTCACCGCCGTTGTCTCCCGAACCGACCAGCAGGGTGATGCGGGCGTCCTCGACGTTGAGATCCTCGTTGTCGAGCAAATCCATCGTCACCTGCGCGGTGGCGGACGCGGCCATGCGCATCAAGGGAACGCCGTCGTTCAGCAGGGGGCGTTCCAGGGCGCGTACGGTATCGGAATCGTAGGCGCTGTACAGCAGAGTCTTCAAACGGTCGGCATCGATGTCGGTGGTCATGGTCGTTCCCCTCCTTTGTGTACGAAACGATATTTCCTACCTTAGTCGCGTAATATCTGGAGGAGGCGCTTTTTCAGGTGTGAACGGAGTTCGTATGGCTTTTATCGAGTTGTCCCATTGCTTCAAACGGTATCGTGTCGGTTCCATCGACGTCGTGGCGAACGATGATGTGTCGTTCGGTGTGGAACGTGGCGAGCTTGCCGTAGTGTTGGGCGCGTCCGGAGCGGGCAAGTCCACGGTATTGAACATTCTGGGCGGAATGGACGTCTGCTCCGAAGGGCGTGTGGTGGTGGACGGCCGCGATATTTCGTCGTATTCCCCTCGTGAACTGACGGAATACCGCCGCAAGGATGTGGGATTCGTCTTCCAGTTCTACAATCTGGTGGCGAATCTTACCGCCAGGGAGAATGTGGAGCTCGCGTCGGAACTGGTGGATGATGCCATGGATCCGATCAAGGCGTTGACGGATGTGGGATTGGCTGATCGGGTGGATTCGTTCCCCGCGCAGCTGTCGGGCGGTGAGCAGCAACGTGTGGCGATTGCCCGTGCGGTTGCGAAGAATCCGAAAGTGTTGCTGTGTGATGAGCCGACCGGTGCGCTGGATTATGAGACGGGCAAGCAGGTGTTGCGCATTCTGCAGGACATGAGTCGTGTTGGTGGAGCCACGGTTGTGGTGGTGACGCATAATTCGGCGATTGCTCCGATTGCGAATCGTGTGATTCGCATGCACGACGGACGCGTGATGTCGATTGATGTGAATGGGGCCCCTATGAGCATTGATGAACTTGAATGGTAGTATATTGCGACACGCTGTGTAACGTTCGATTTGCGTAAACGAGCGTTGTGTGTAATATATATGACTTGTGCACGGGAGCGATTTCGTGCAACGGGAAATATTCCTGCGTAGCTCAGTTGGCAGAGCATCCGACTGTTAATCGGACGGTCACTGG
>CAVEVJ010000364.1:0-2093 GCA_963619075.1 Acidaminococcaceae bacterium | reverse complement strand
GTATCCGGCAACTGCACGGCACCCGGCTGCACAGACCATACACGCGCCTCCTCATCGGCCTGGGCATTCACACCGGAGCCCTGAAGATCAGCCACAGTCATGCGGATATGCGGCAGGCTCGGGGTCTTCTCCCCCGTGTGATGCAGTTCAAGGCCACCCGGCACGCGCGAGCCGATGAGCAGCAGACCGGAAATGAACTGCGACGAACCGGAGGAATCAATGGAAACCACGCTCGGAGCCTGCCGCGCAGTATCACCGTACGCAGGAGGAGTGATGGTGAACGGCAATCGGCCTTCCTCACCGTGGTAATCGACCGTCGCGCCCAACTGCTGCAGACCATCCAGCACCGGCTTCATCGGACGGGCGTAAGCCTGCTCGTCGCCATCGAACTCAACCGGACCGTCCGCAAACATGGCAAGCCCCGGCACGAATCGCATCACCGTGCCGGCAAGACCGCAGAAAACCTTCGTATTACCGCGGAAGCGACCATCCGACGGCGGAGTGACCGTGACCGTGGTGTCAGTGTCTGCGTCAATCTCGCAATGCACACCAAGCGAACGCAACGCGTCCATCATCAGCTCGGTGTCACGCGAGCGCAGCAGACCGATCAAACGGACCGGCGCGACGCCGAGTGCCGCAAGAATGAGATAGCGATTCGACAGTGATTTGCTGCCCGGCACCACTACGGTGGCGTTCAGGGGCTTGCTGGCGGACGGTGCCGGCCACAGGTTCTCTTGGAGTGCGTTCATAGTCCCCATCGTAGCCAAAAAGCACGAATTCCTACGCGATGTCTACCGTTTTGAGATGATTTCGGAATATTCGGGTCGCACGACTATCCTCGTAACGACGCAAACCCATCTCCTTGCGTCGGTATGGGGATAATGGACATATCGGACTATCCTCGTAACGACGCAAATCCTCTCGATTGCATCGGTATGGGGATAGTCAACCCATTAGAGTATCCCCATACCACCGCAATACCACCTGTTTGCGTCGGCATGGGAATAGTGGGCACACGCTACTATTTCCATAACACCTCAACGGGAGTTCCGCACGGCAAAACAAAAACCTCTGAAACGCCGTTGTTTCAGAGGTTTTCGGTCGGGCTGACAGGATTTGAACCTGCGACATTCTGCTCCCAAAGCAGACGCGCTACCAAGCTGCGCTACAGCCCGTTCGCGTGCTCTTTTCGCTTGTGGCAAGTGAACACAAGATTTCATTGTAGCGTATGTTTGGACAACGACAGGCCTAGAATACGATTAGTTTCGGGAAAGGGGCATGCATGGGTCGGCATCAGCGGGCGGAGTCTTCGGGCATCATTTCCTTCATGATTTGCGCGCTGGTCGCCTGGATCGCCATGAACGCGTACATGCAGACTGCTCCGGCCATCTGGCGTGTCGCACAGCGACTGCTTACCGTCTGTTCCGCCATTGTGGCGGCCTGCGGCGTATGCTCCTTCAGCTTCGGCTATGCCCACAAGTCACGTTCCCTTACACTCAAACGCGGATGGTTGATTCCAATTCGCCGCATCTTCGAAATACTCGCCCTCTCCGTGGTGTATGCCTCCACCACTTTCGTAACGTCGTTCATGATGCTTTCCATCATCAACGGCATGTTGGGCATCCGTACGCTTAACGAATACCTGCCAGCCCTATGTGCCGCCATAGCAGGTGTGGTCGGCTATATAACCCACGTGCAGGCCGAGTTGATGAACGCGAAAACCATCGCTTCCCTGCTGCCGTTCTTTGTGGTGTCCGGCGTGACCATCGCCGGACTTACTTCCGACGATCCATACTGGTACAACAATAATTTCTCCCAGCTTGGCGACCGCACCACATTCGCCGCCCGAATGTTCAATTCGACGCTCATACTGGCCGGCATCTGCATTGTGATCATCAGCTATTTCGCGATTTCCGAGCTCATCACCACGCATCGGATGCGCATGGCGTATGCCACGCAAACCGGTTTGAAGGAGTCGCCCAGACATTTCAAAATCAGGATTCTACTGCTCGCGTTCATGCTGACGCTTGCCGGCGTAGCCTTCATCGGCATCGGCATGTTCCGTTACACTCCCCATCCGATTCTGCATAACG
>CAVEVJ010000363.1:0-2017 GCA_963619075.1 Acidaminococcaceae bacterium | reverse complement strand
CCGCAAAGGGGTCCCATGGTCCACGGCCACGGGACCCCTTTTCGCGTGCCCGAGCCCAGCCAGTGCGCACCACCGCCGGCGAAAGCGGATGCACGGGAATACCAGGCAGAACACACTATCCCCAAACCGTCGCAAACCAACACGAAAGCGTACGTATGAGGATACCGGGCCTGCCGCACTATCCCCATAACGACGTAACCAACACGAAAACATCGGTAAGGGAACACCAAGCAGACCACACCATTCTCAAACCGTCGCAAACCACACCAATTACGTACGTACGGGAATACCGACAGCCTCACATTATCCCCGCACCGACGCAAACGGAACCCAAAACGTCGGTACAGGAACACCGGACGAACCGCGGTATCCCCATACCGACGCAAATCGCAAGCACGACGGTAATCGCACCATCGCAAACAACCCAAAACGAGACGCGACTATCCGAAAATGCCGTCCAGCCTACTTCACCTGGCAAGCTCCGGCATATTCCGTACTGTATCGGCGGCCTTACTCAGTTGAACTTACTCACCCCAGCCTCACCCCAACCTCACCCCAGCCTCACTCGGTCTCACTCAACCTCACCCGGCTCACCGACATCTTCGTGCGCCTCAGACTCGTCTCGCATGACGGTCTCTTCGCGTTTTTCGCGCTCGTTGTTTCCCAACACGAGGATTATCCGCTCCAAACGATTCAACGCGGTAGCCAGATCCCCAAGCAAATTTCGAGTCTCCATCAACGCAAGCATGGTACCTTGCTCGGCGTTCGGAATCATCTCCTCGCGCTTGCCTCCAAACCCCGCGGATGGCTCGAAGTTTTCATTGCCTCTGACCCACCGATATGTGCACCGTTCGATACGTTTGCGTCCCAACAATACGACCGGCAGACCCGCGTCTCGAAATATTTCCGTCGGTTTACGCCCATTCCAATATTCACGCAGAAAGTGTCGTTTGAATGCCCCCGAATAGATGATTCGGTTAGTCGTGACATTTTCGACGGCCTTCAGGCCACGTAAATAAGCGATTTCCTCATCGGTAAACTTTTTCATGATTGTCATCTCATTTCAAAAAAGAAAATCGGTCGATCACGGTTTTCGCCGCAATCGTCCGATAAATAGGAGATGTGGTCTGATTAGCGCCGGTTCCGGAGAAATTGGCTTTGATATCGGAATTGAAGGAAACGCCCACGTTGGCGTAGCCGGTCGGGGCAACGATTTTCTCGATGGCGCGCTCGTCTTCGTCAAGGACGGGGAACACGACCCTGCCGCCGCCAACATTGGCTATCAGTATGGAGGGAACTTTCTTGCCGCTACCACTCAGGGCTGGCGTCACGCTGGGGGCTGCCGCCGTCCCCACTTCGATCAAAGACAAAGCCGGCGCTACAGTCGCAATCAGACCCGGAAGAGACCTAAGCCCCCCGTGAAAGTTTACGCATCAGTTTCATCTGGTTATATGCGCGAGCGGCTTTAAGGTTTTCTTCCGCCTGCGGATACGGCCATCCTGCCACCTCCTGCGCCGAGCGTTCGGAAATGGCGGATTGTTTATCTGCTGACTGCGATTGCAATACAACCGGCACGGTCACCACCCCCAATCCCGACAGCACCAACAAGATGGATATGAACGACAGCACACGCCTCTTTCGAAGCGCTCTGCAGTGAGAGGCCCAGGACCTTCCGATTTCTTCCAGTCCGAGAATTTCGTCCCAGATTTGATCGGATGCTTCTGTTTTCATCGTCCGATCTTCCTCCAGGCTTCAATCCTGCGTCGCTGCATTTCAATTTATCACCCAAAATAGGGGTGGTTTTTCAAGCAAATCGCTTTTCCCCTTCTATAAGGAGGTAATACAAAACATCCCCGCAGAATATGCGGAATTTACTGCACCCGTGCGTATTCCCCGACGAACCATATTCCGACACGCCAATTGAGCCGACGCCGCTTCCGGACGCAACCGCGCACACGTCCTATCCACACACCCCGCCCACGCAACCCGCCCACGCAACCCACGCACGCAACCCACG
>CAVEVJ010000362.1:0-10160 GCA_963619075.1 Acidaminococcaceae bacterium | reverse complement strand
CCTTGGCCCAATGCCATGCCAATGCAACATGGGCCATTGGAACGCCAAGTCGCTCGGCTACTTCATGGACACGCCCGACGATCGGCATATCCTGTTCCATATCGCGATCGTATTTGCTGCGCATGGTGTTGTCCGTGACGCTTCTTGTCGAATCCGAATTCCAAGTCGGTCTTGTCAGGTGACCGGAAGCCATGGGGGAGTACGGCGTCAAGGCAACGTCGTACTGGCGACAGACCGGAATCATCTCACGTTCGTCCTCGCGGTAGAGCAGATTGTAATGGCACTGCATGCTGGTGAATTTCGTCCATCCGTTCGCCTCCGCCGCGGCCTGCATATTGTGGAATTGATAGGCATACATCTCGCTGGCGCCGAGCGCGCGCACCTTACCGGCTTTGACGAGCGCATCCAGTGCTTCCATGGTTTCTTCGACGGGCGTGTCATAGTCGAATCGGTGGATGATGTAGAGATCCAGATAGTCGGTGCCCAACCTTGTGAGCGTGCCTTCGATTTCACGGTTGATGGCGTCCTTCGATAGATGTCCCTCGTTGAAATACACTTTGCTGGCCAGAACCACTTTGTCACGATCGACATTCAGATGCTTGAGCGCACGTCCGATATACGTTTCGGAAGTGCCGAACGCGTAGCAATTGGCGGTGTCGATGAAGTTGACTCCGTTGTCGAGAGCATGGCCGATGACGCGTTCGGTGGCATCCTGGTCGATGGTCCACTGGTGGAAGTCTGGTGACGCCTCGCCGAAGCTCATGCCACCGAGACAGACTTTGGAGACCTGAATGCCGGACCAGCCCAGAGATGCGTACCGCATGTCTACCATATTGGCTCCTTCTCTTATGATACGAAAGATATGGCTCGAAGCTATCATGTTCGACCGAAGGAAACCAATGTCATGCATATCTCGGTTTCCATGCAAAAAAACTATGGAAGAGCATGTCGGACACTTATTGGACATTCTTTTTGCATGAGCGTTGAATACGGGGTATGAACAATCCGAGTGCATTTCCGATGGGCGATCCGAATGATGGTTTCGCACAGTATTTCGTTGGACAAAGCTATCTGGCGCCGGTGCTTGACGCTCCGGAAGTCGCCATCCACAACGTAACCTTCGAGCCTGGATGCCGCAATAACTGGCATATCCATCACGGTGGCGCGCAGGTGCTCATCGCAGTAGGCGGACGTGGCTACTACCAGATCGACGGGCAGGAGCCTAAGGAGCTCAAGGCGGGTCAGGCCGTGTGCATACCGGCCGATACCAAGCATTGGCATGGCGCCGCTCCAAGTGAGTCGTTCTCGCACCTCGCATTCATGGTGCCCGCCGGTGACCCTTCCACCATGAGCAATGAGTGGCTCGAACCGGTTGACGCCGTGGCATACGAACATCTCCGCTGACCGTTTGATCGCATACTCGACCGTAATTCTCGGCGTCGTGGGCCGAGTCATCTTCGGCGTTTCTCAAGGTGGTTACTGAGTAACATTGCAAATGAGGTTACTCAGTAACCACATGGGAAGGGGATGACATGGCTAACTTCGGAATGAATGACGAAGACGCACCGGTATTACGATTCACCGATGTGTCACGAGTTCATGAAGCGGGTATCGGCAGGGTGGTGTCGCTGGAACATGCGAATCTCACCCTGCATGCCGGGGAATTCGTCGCCATCATGGGGCCATCGGGCTCGGGAAAATCGACATTGCTCAATCTCGCTGGTGGGCTCGATCTGCCTACGGAAGGGTGCGTGCTCGTCGATGGCGTCGATCTGACGAAACTTGATGCGGCGCAGCGGGCCATGTTGCGGCGGCGACTGATCGGCTATGTCTTTCAGGATTACAATCTTCTGCCGTCGCTGAATGCAGTGGAAAACGTGTCGTTTCCGCTTGAGCTGGATGGATGGGCGCCGAGGAAGGCTCATGATGCTGCAATGGAGGCATTGCGCGAAGCGGGCGTTGAAGATCTCGCCGACCGCAGGCCGGAGGATATGTCGGGCGGTCAGGCTCAGCGCGTGGCCATCGCTCGTGCCTTGGTTGGTCCACGGCGACTTTTGTTGGCCGACGAACCGACCGGGGCTTTGGACTCCCATGCCGGATTGAAGATTCTTGAAGTGCTGCGTGCACGTGCCGATGCCGGTGCCGCCGTGCTTATGGTCACCCATGAGCCACGCTATGCCGCCTGGTCCGATCGCACGGTGTTCATCCGAGATGGAAGAATCGTGGATGAGACCGGCCCCACGGATTTCGATGCCATGCTTGAGTCCGATGATGCCGTGGAATCGGGGCGATAGACATGGCCCGTATCTTTGCGTTCCGATCCGTGCTGCGACTTGCCTGGCGTGATATGTGCCGCCATCGTGCTCGGACGACATTCTCCATGCTGCTTATCGCCTTGCCTATGATGGCGTTGATTGTCGGCGTCACCTTGATGACGGGTACTCCGCCTATGCGAGAGCGGGCATTGCAAAGCATACCGGAAGGCGCGCAAGCCGTAATCACCGCAACCGCGGTAAATCGCGACGGGAATCCGTTCGAACAACCACCTGAGGGTGCGTCCACCTGGATGGATGAGACCACTCAGCAGCCGGCGAGCGAAGATGAACTCAAACGCATCATGCCGTCCTCGGACAAGCTGCTGCCGTATTGGAATTCCGAACAGCTCATAGCCACCACGTCAACCGGCCTGCAGCCGGGGCAGGTCGAGTCGGCGAAGAATTCGTCAATCGGCGGCGCCTTGGCGCAATCCAGCACGGGCACTGCACGGCTATGTGAGGCCGGCGCGGAAGCGCTCGGTATGCTGCTGCCGAAACTGAGTGAAGGAGCGGTGCCGAGCAATGCCGATGAGATCGTCGTCACCAGTGGACTGGCTTCGCAGGTCGGAGCCGACATCGGCGATACGATTACACTGATAGCCCCGCCTTTTCAAGGATCATATAGCACCAATGGTCGCATAGCCGCGGTCATACAGAATTCACAGCGTGCCTGGCGCATCAGCGGCATCGTTGCCGATGACGCCAACTCCAAAGCCTGGGCCCTGGACGGATGGATGTCTGGTATGGTCGCCTACGACGGTGGCGCCGGAGTGGACCGACATTACCTCGTGGTCGGCGATAAGCCGATCACCTGGCGGCAGGTCAAGAAGATGAATCTGCTTCAAACGGTGGCGGTATCACGGTATGTGCTTACCGATGGGTATCCGAATGCTTCCGAGCGATATCCCTCGCGTATTGATGGCCAGGCGCTACTGCAGTACGCTGTGGGATTCATAGTCGCCGTGGCCATGGGCATTGCGCTCGTGCTGTGTCTGGTTACGCCGGCATTCTCGATATCGGTCGATCAATCACGTCGCACGATGGGTCTCGCCTCGGCATGCGGTGCCGGGCCGCGCGATGTGCGGAACATGTTCGGGTTGCAAGGCGTCTGTTCGGGATTCACCGGTGGCGTCATTGGCGTACTGGCCGGTATCGGAGGAATATATGCGATGGCTCCCTCCGTCATACATGTCGACGTTCATGAAATCCCGCAGGTGATTCCATGGGGGCTGCTCCCGCTGGTCGTCATGACGTCCACATTGATCGGAGCCTTCGCCACATGGATGCCGGCACGCCGTGCAGGACGTATGAATGTGGTCGATGCGCTGCGGGACCGGCCCGATGGGCTGGAACGTGAGCGTCATGCAGGAAAAGGTGCCGGAAAGATCGCGCTGATATCGGGACCCATGCTTATGCTGGCTGCCATTGGCTGCGCCGCGGCGAGTATGCGGGTAAAGGTTTCGGACGTCTCCTCGCCGGGAGCGTTGCCGGAAGGCTCAGGAGCATCCCTGGTGCTGTTGATTGCCACCATCGTGCTGGCCATGATTGGACTGGTGTGGCTGGTGAAAGGCCTTGTCGTCATATATGGTGCGGTCGGTCGAAGTCTGCCCTTGTCCATACGAACGGGTTTGCGTGACTCGGCGGAACACCATCGCAGGTTCGTGCCTGCCACCATCGCGGTCGTGCTGACCATGGCATTGGCCTCCTACTCCATGGTGCTGATCGGCTCGACTCTGGCCAACAATAGGAGCATGGAACTTGTGCACGGCCAATCCCATGTGATTCTGTCCGCGGAGGTGCCGGTGAACGACGATACCGATCGCATGGTGGTTGCCGACGGCATACGTAAGCTGAGCAATACCGTATCGTTCAAAAACCACCAGCCGATCTATGCCTTGGCTCAGCCGGATGCGGAATCCACGATGAATCTGACGGGCAAGGCATACGACGACGTCTACGCGCAATATCCTACCGTCAAGGCGCTTCTTGCCACCGAACTACATTGCGAGGTGAACGAACGGCAGCAGTATGGACAGGATATGGCATCCGCCTTCGACCCGAACGATACGCCATACTGCGTGAACTGGTCCAAATCGTACGAGGTGGTTGGATATACGGGCCTTTCCATGATTAACATGGATCCCAGCGTGATCATCATGTCCGCCGATGCGATGCGCATGACGGGTTTTCCGAATGCCGAGCAGGCCGCACGTACCTTGGAGGAAGGCGGTGTGGTCGTCGGCAATGCGGCGGCATTACGAGAGGACGGTACGGTCACCCTGCAAGTGAGCCACTATACCCTTGATGATGACGGGAACAGCGGTTCGGAGCATGTCGTAAGACAGTCCGTCCGCAAGGCGACATGGATGAAGGGCTTTTACCCGCTGGCCATGAGCGAGAGCACGGCATGTGAGCTTGGCATCGTCAATTTGCGCTATGTGGGCGACATCGCCGCATTGGACCATGTGCATGGATGGAGTGCCATCGAGCGGTTGCACAAGGCGACGAGCGACATGCCATTGGTGAGCATGACCAGTCAACGGTACCAATACGAATGGGCGACGGATGCTGATGATGCGAAAATCACGCTTGTTCCCATCGTGGCGCTCAGCCTGCTTGCCCTGACGGCCACGGTGGTGTCGCTGCTATTGTCCCGAACCCAGACCATCCGTGACATGACCACCATGCATGCGGTAGGAGCCTCACCGGGATTTTTACGTCGCCTCGGTCTTGTACAGGCGATGACGATACTGCTGCCGGGGGTGCCGCTAGGCATGATCGCCGGCCTTGCCCTTGGCTGCTACCACATTGCATGGTATCGGCGTATCGGCATCGACGGTGCATGGCTGGAAACCGTACCTTGTTGGCAACTGCAGATTGCGCTTGTCATAACGGTCATTGCGGCGGGATCACTATCGGCTTGGTTGGTAACCAGTCCTCCCAGCAATCTGACGCGACGTACCATCGATTAAAGAAAACAGGAGAACGTTATGGCCATACGAGAGGCATTGCTGGCGTTGCTTGAACAGAGCCCGTCCACCGCATATCAACTCAAGCAGGGATTCGAACGCACCACATCAAGGATTTGGCCATTGAACATGGGGCAGATCTCGACCACCCTGCAACGGTTGCATCGGGATGGGTTGATTGAGGAGGAGCCGAAACGACACGACGAGGCCGTGGTGTGGAAACTGACAGACGATGGACGTAGGGAAGCTGAGCAATGGTGGTTGACGCCGGTCACGCTGGAACAGCGTGGCAGGGATGAGTTGGTCATGAAACTCGCTTTTGCCGCGGTCACGCCGGGGGTTGATCTTGATCGGCTGATTGAACGGCAACGTATCTGCCTGCAGCGGCTGCTGCATGACATCACCCGCGCCAAACGACTCACTGACATCGATAACATTGCGGCGCGCCTAGTGCTGGATCATCATATCTTCGCCACCGAAGCTGAATTGCACTGGCTGGATACGTTCGACGAAACCATGCTGCGCAATGCCGCGCGCCGCAACCAGACTGGTATCGGAAAAGCCGATGACGAGCAGGAGGCACCGTCCCGTTTCCCTGTGACTGACCCGCATGCTGACCCTACATCATATCCATCAGCATGAAGGCGAGCAGCAGTTGCAGTCTGCTGTCCAGTCTGGATAGGTCCATGCACAAAATTTCAGCGGCCTTGGCGATTTTGTAGTTCACCGTGTTGCGATGCACGAACAGTTCGTCGGCGGTCTCCTTCACGCTGCCGTTGTGGTTGAGATAGCAGCGGAGCACATCCAACAGGTCGGAGCCGGACTCCTTGTCGTATTCGATCAGAGGCCCCAGGACCTGTTCGTAGTATTCATGAGAGATTTCCGGATCCTCGATGCCGAGCAGCACGCGGTACGCACCAAGATCGTCGAAGAAATTGATGCGATCCTTCAGTTTCTTGCGTGACTGCAATTTCAGAATGGACGCCGCCTGACGATGGCTCTTGCTGACGCAGCGGATGCTTTTGGTAAGTTTCCCCACGCCGATGGAGGCGGACTCCTGCATGCGCAATGCATGCTCGACGATGGTGAGTATGCCGCGTCCCCATACGCGCAGCTGCTGCGGTTCTTCGCAATGCATCACGATGATGATCTGTTTCCAAGCGCTGAACACGGCGCTGAAACGCACATTCCTATGCAGATACTTTTGAATCTGCGCTGCGATGGATTCCAGCCTTTCATACGGATCCGCCGCATAATGCTCCACCTGCACGATGGCGACGGCATAGCGCCATTCGATTTCGAAGTGGAATTCCGAAAGCGTCGCAGTATACAGCTCCTGCTGGTCCGGGAATGAGATGGCGTTCTGGAACGCCGTGCTCACCATGCGTTCCTTGGTCTCCTCCTCGATGATGCGACGGCATAGCGGACGGGCTATGTTCTCAAACGGCGCGTCCTTGGGAATGGTGAACAGCGCGAAACCATGCTCTTCGCAGAACGTCACCACCTCGGCGGGAGGTTCCATGAAGAAGTGTCCGATGTCGAGCGCGATGCCGGCCGCATGATGTTCATACAGCGATTTGACGTGATTGAGCAGTGCGCCGTCTTCCTGCAGGGCGATGCCGGTAACGAGTATCAGTTCGTCGCCCGCAAGATAATTGATCATCAGTGTAGGCTCCAGCACATGAACCCAAGTGACGTGATGTCCAAGCCCATCTTTTCCTGCGATCAGCTGAAGCGGAACGTCTGGGCAATCCTCAATCAACTCATGTAATTCCAAAGTCATATGTAATCCCAACGAAACATAACGTTAACTGCGTATTTCGAGATGTTTTGGACACCCTTGGCGCAGCGTCGTGACCGAAGGACATCATAGCGGCCCGATATTACGGTTTTTCGCGAATCGTTCGTCCATCTCCTTACATCGCCTGCAATGTTACGACAAATCGATTGTGCTGGAGCCTAATCGAATTTGGGCTTGCACGGCTAGAGAAACCGTTTTGGAAAGCAACATAATGAGTCCCAGTTCCGACTAGAGATGACGGCCGGACAATTCGTTTCAGGATATTCCGTCATGAGAAGCAAGGAGACATGCATTATGAAGCTGCAGGACACCGGACTGACGTTCGAAGACATCAAGGGCAAGGTCGACACCTACATGATCGAAACCTACGAGCGTTTCGACTTCCTCGCCGACCATGCCAAGGGCGTCTACATGTATGACGAGAACGACACCCCGTATCTCGACTTCTACGCTGGCATCGCAGTGAACTCCGTCGGCAACTGCAACGAGAAGGTGGTCAAGGCGGTGCAGGACCAGGCCGCCACCTTGATGCAGACCTTCAACTATCCGTACACCATACCGCAGGCGCTGCTCGCCGAGAAGATCTGCACATCCATCGGCATGGACAAGATCTTCTTCCAGAACTCCGGCACCGAATCGAACGAGGCCATGATCAAGATGGCACGCAAGTACGGCGTTGAGAAGTACGGTCCGAACAAGTACCACATCGTCACCGCCCGCGAATCCTTCCACGGCCGTACCTTCGGCGCCATGTCCGCAACCGGCCAGCCGGACAATGCCTGCCAGATCGGTTTCGGACCGATGACCGGAGGCTTCTCCTATGCTCCGTTCAACAATCTCGAGGCATTCAAGGCCGCATGCAACGAGGACACCATCGCCATCATGGTCGAACCGGTCCAGGGTGAGGGCGGCGTGCATCCGGCGACCCAGGAATTCCTGCAGGGCCTGCGTGAATTCTGCGACGAAAAGGGTCTGCTGCTGCTGTTTGACGAAGTGCAGTCCGGCTGGGGCCGCACCGGCGCACTCATGTCGTACATGAACTACGGCATCAAGCCCGACATCGTCTCCATGGCGAAGGCCATGGGCGGCGGCATGCCGATCGGCGCTATCTGCGCCACCAAGGAAGTCGCCGAAGCCTTCACCATGGGCTCCCACGGCTCCACCTTCGGCGGACATCCGGTCTGCTGCGCGGCATCGCTCGCCGCGGTCACCGAAATCATCGATCGCGATCTGGCCGGCAACGCCAAGAAGGTCGGTGCCTACTTCATCGACAAGCTTTCCAAGCTGCCGCACGTCAAGGAAGCCCGCGGCCAGGGCCTGTTCGTCGGTGTTGAATTCGACGGCAGCGTCAACGCGGTCGACATCAAGCATGGATGCTTCGACCGTAAGCTGCTCGTCACGGCCATCGGCAAGGACGTGGTCCGCATGGTTCCGCCGCTGATCATCACCGAGGAAGACGCCGACAAGGCCGTGGACATCATCGCGCAGACCGTTGAAGCGCTGACCGCGTGATTCGGAAGAACGTACGGGAATCGCAAACACAACCAAGAAAGAGGGGAGCGGTATGAAGCATATGGTCATAACCATCGGTTGCGAATACGGCGCCGGTGGTCCCGAGATCGGAAAGATGCTCGCCAAAGCGCTTGGCATCGAATACTACGACCGTGATCTCGTCGACAAGATCATCAACGATCTTGACGTCGATAAGGAACTCGTCGAAAAAGCCGATAAGGGAGCGAACGTTCCCTACACGTTCGAAACGACGCTCGGTCCACGTTATGCGAATCTGACGAACAAGGTCATTTCCCTGCAGTATCAAGCCATGCACGAGATGGCCGAACGCTCGTCCTGCGTCATCATCGGACGTAGCGCCAATTACCTGCTGCAGGACAGGGACGACCTGGTCAACATCTTCATCTATGCGCCGGAAGAGGAACGAGTCCGCGCGATCATGGAGAAGCAGGGCGTGAACGAGAAGCGGGCGAAAGAGATCGTCAGCTACAACGACGAGAAGAATCGCAGCAGGCATCAGTACATCACCGGTATGGACCGCGGAGACCGCAGGCAGCGCGACATTCTGATCGACAGCAGCATGCTCGGCTGGGAGAAAACCTGCCAGTATCTGCTGCTGCTTATCGAAATGATGAACGAATAACGGACGAAAGGGCCGTGGCTCTGGGGAGCTCGGTCCTTTTCCATTCTTGAAACACCATCGCAGAGCTTACGTGAGGAAGGAACTTTCGATGGAAACTCCAACTAAGAAAACATCAGAATTTAAAAAATCATTCAGTTCGCTCGACATCCTGATGATCGCGTTCGGCGCGATGATCGGATGGGGATGGGTGGTCTCCACAGGCGACTGGATCGGAACCGCAGGCGTGATCGGCGCCATGCTCGGCTTCATCCTCGGCGGCGTGATGATCTTCTTCATCGGCATGACCTACGCCGAACTGACGCCGGCAATGCCTGAATGCGGCGGCGAACATGTGTTCAGTATGAGAGCCATGGGCCCGATCGGATCATTCGTCTGCACCTGGGCCATCATCCTCGGCTACGTGAGCGTCGTCTGCTTCGAAGCATGCGCGTTGCCGACCATCATCACCTACATCTGGCCAAGCTTCCTGCAAGGCTACCTGTATTCCGTGGCGGGATTCGACATCTACGCCACATGGCTGGGCACCGCCGTGCTGTTCGCGATCTTCATCACCGTGATCAACATCATGGGCGCACAGATCGCCGCCAAACTGCAGAACATCCTGACCATGTGCATCGGCGCCGCAGGCATCCTGCTGATCGTCGCGTCCGTTGTCACCGGCGATGCCTCCAACCTCGAGAACCAGCTGTTCGAAGGCTCCGGCATGGCCGGCATGATGTCGACCATCATCAAGGTGGCCGCCATCAGCCCGTTCTTCTTCATCGGCTTCGACGTGATTCCGCAGGCCGCGGAAGAAATCAATGTGCCGCTCAAGAAAATCGGCAAGATCCTCATCCTCTCCATCATCCTGGGCACCAGCTTCTACGCGCTGGTCATCTTCTCCGTCGGCTATGTGATGACCGGAGACCAGATCGCGGCAT
>CAVEVJ010000361.1:0-4888 GCA_963619075.1 Acidaminococcaceae bacterium | reverse complement strand
TCCTTGCAATGGGCACGCACCGTCAATCGCAGGGAAAGCTTCATCTCCGCAATATCGCGAAAATCGAAATACTTGAAACCGGCGGTGGCCCCATCGCGCATGTTCGCGATATGTTGCGCAACGGCAATCCGGCCGGTCACATCGGGATCCGTATCCTTCGCGTCCTGCGTGAGATACGGATGCGCGGCAAGTCTTTTGACCACTCCAGAGCCGTCGTAGCGGCCGGCCCCATCGGCGCTCCACAGATTGCATGCGATACGCGCCTCATACGTTCCCACGCCCGCGAGCGCTCCCCCGTTCAGCCCGCAGCTGGTGACTTCCGCCTGGTTGAAATGCCAGACGCCTTGCTCGTTTTGATGTGCGACGAGTTTTTCGGCGCAGGCTTGGCGCGCGTAGGAGCTGCGGTTGGTCTGACGGTGGTAGAAGGTGTAGAAGCCGTCTCCTACGCGCAGCATTCCGCCATGCGTGTTTCCGGTGTAGTTGCTGGCGGTCTTCTCATCCGTATGACCGTTCAGTCCAACGTCGCCGATCGATACGAGCGTGCCGCCGTAGACGTATCCGCTGTCTGGCTTGTCCGATACCGCGTAGCACAGTTCGTGGTTGAGTCGGGATGAGTAGACGAAATAGTAGTGGCCGTCCCATTTGCGGATGGAGCTCGCCTCGAAGAATTCATGCCCTTGGAAGGAGCCTTCTCCTTCCTTGGGGAACAGGAGTTTTTCCGGGGTTTTGATGGTGGTCATGTCCGGTTCGAGTTCGAGGACGTATCCGCCGTCGAACTTGAGTTTGCGCAATCCGGTGACCACTGCCGGAACCGGCGTGTAAAAGCCGGAGAACAGGAACACCCTGCCGTCGTCGTCCACGAGCGCACCCGGGTCGAACGGGAAGGAATCGCCTTTCTTCCGTCCCCAAATCGTACCGTCCGCGTAGTGAACGTGACCGTGGAACCGGAAGGGGCCGACCGGCGAATCGGCGACGGCCACGCCCATGATTCCCATGAAGTCGAACGCGTAATACATGTAGTAGCGGCCATCTTTGCCCTGTACCACGTCGGGGGCAAACAGCAGGCGCAATCCGAACCTGTTCTTCGGATCCTGCTTCTTACGAAAAACCACGCCTTCATAACGCCAACCGGTCAGATCATCGACCGGCGCCGACCAGCAGACATAATCGTTGACGCAGAACATCGGCGCTCCGAACCGGTCATGCGAACCGTAGATATACACACGGTCTCCGAACACGTGGGGCTCCGCGTCGGGAACGTATTCGCCTGCCGGAAGATACGGATTGAATGCCTGCCGCACTGCCACTCCTCTTCGAGAATCTTGGATGAAGATCATCACTGCTCTATTGCAGGATGATGGTTCCATATTCCCGGAAAACCGCGTTCATGCGACGGCAATTGCACGAACCGGAGTTTTATCGCACGAATGGTCGAAAGAGGAGTCAGCTACGGTCGCCGCCGGAGGCTGCTGGCGCGGACGTCCCGTCCGACATGCCCTTGCGCGACCTCGCATTGCGCGATCGCAACGGAATGAGCACACGAAGGTCGAACCAGTGGTCGCGTATCGTCACGGTAAGCGTTCCGCCATACGACATGGCCGTATGGCGTATGCTTTTCAAACCGAATCCGTGATAGTCGGCGTTGCTTTTCGTGGTTACCGGCAGACCGTTCTTGATGACGAACGCATCCGGATTGTTGATGTAGTTCTCCACACGGATCAGCACGAAACCGTTGACCTGGCTGACCGTCACGTGTATGAGCCGGCGCTCGCCGTCGGACAGGCTGCGTTCGTATTCGATGGCGTTGTCGAGCGCGTTGCCCACGAGCGTGCACATGTCCATTTCGCTGATGCATCCGAGCAGGGTGCCGTCGGCCACGCAGGTCAGTTCGATGCCGTCCTTCGCGCAGACGAGCGCCTTGCCCGTAAGAATGGTATCGAGCACCGCATTGCCGGTCTTATATTGCGATTCGTACTGTTTGATGCCCTGTTCGATGTCGTTCAGATACTCTTCTCGTTTTCCGGGGTTGCTTTCGTTGCGCAATACCGCGATCTGATGTTTGAGATCATGGTATTTGTGGTTGATGATGGCGATGTTTTCCTTCGACTGCTGATATTGCAGATACTGCGTTTGCAGAATGTTGCGGATGGAGCCGAGCTCGCGCATGGCATGCTGTTCGCAGAGTTGGATATGGTAGGCGTACAGGAACGCCACGCCGCCGAATCCCACCAGCGTACGGATGTTGAACACTTCCGTGCCTATCGTGCTGGTGAACGGCGTTGCCGTGGAAACATAGCTCAGATTGCTCAGCGTGAACGTGGTGAGCGTGATGATCACCGCCGTGGAAAGCTCACGCATGGTGACGCTCAATGAGCCCATACGCATGTCGGAATCCTCCAGGTCGCGCAAATGCCGCAATTCCAGAAGCGCGGCCATGCCAAACGTCATGCCGTATACGGCAATCAGCATGACGATCTGCGCGACGAAGGCCGTAGTCCTGTCCGCATTCCAATCGTTTTTCCCTGAAAAATAGAAGTACAACTGCCAATCCAGCGAGGCCGCGAATTCGGCCAGGAGAAAGGCCCTCATCAGCCAATACAGGCAGGTCGGGATTTCGAAACGGCAGCACCGGTGGAACAGGATCATCATGATCGCCAGCGCGACCGCCATTCCCGGCAGCCACAGCGCGACCGGCACCACGCCGATCGCGATCTGCAACAGAATCAGCACGAACAGACCGGTCAATAAAGCGACGACTTCTTTGACGCGCGGCCACCTGCGCACGCATACCGAAATGTACATGACGCATGAGCACCATTCGGCGAGCGCCGTATACAGTTTGGGAATGTCTGGAATCACACCGACCGTATTCATGGGAACCCCGCTTGATGCAAGTCCTATCGGCAGGTCTCACCGACAGGTTCTACGTGTTCTATTTGATGGTGTCGCCGAAATACGCGGATAATGCGTCAAGCAACTCGCGTTGTTTGGCACGGCTGACCGCCACCCGGTCGAATCCGACCATGGCGTAGCCGCTCTCGATGCCCTGAACGTGCGCGAGATTGATCAGATAGCCTTTGTTGCAGCGGAAGAACCCGTCCGGGGAAAGCTGCGATTCGACGTCTTTCATGGATTGGGTGGTGGATTCGTATGGTCCGCTCGTGGTGTGGTATGTCAGGCGGTGACCACTGCTTTCGATCCATTGGATGGAGGATAACGGCACTCTGCTGGTGCCGTTTTTCGATGTGATCATCACGTATTTCTCTTCGCGTCGGCGCATACGTTCCATGGCACGGCCGAGACGTTGGGTGAACGCGAAGTACGAGATCGGCTTGAGCACGTAGTCGAGCGCGTCCACCTGATACCCGCGGATGGCGTATTGGGCCATATTGGTGATGAACATGATGACCACATCATCATCGGTCTCGCGTATGCGTTCGGCCGCGGTCATGCCGTCCATCGACTTCATTTCGATGTCCATGAGGATGATATCGTGCATGCCGGAACGGTAGTCGCCGACGATGTCCTCACCGTCGGGATATACGGTGACGTCGAAACGTTCCCCGATTTCCCTGCCGTACCGTTTCAGATAGTCCTGCAGTTCGTTGGCATATTCCGATTCGTCTTCGACGATGGCAACATTGACGCTCATGACACCTCCATTGGCTTTACGTATATTAGCGCATTCCCGGATGGAGGGCTTTCGTTAATAAGTTTTCGCCGTTCGGTTTCCCGTCAGTTTGTTTTCGGGGTTTTTCCCACGAGGACGGCGCAAACGCACTGAAGGAACGCTATGAAAGTGAACAGCGCAAGCGATGCCTGGCATCCGCCCGTAAGCTCTACGATCACGCCGAATGTCAGCGGGCCCATTGCCGCAAACAGATAGCCGAACGATTGCGCGATGCCGGAAAGCACGACGGTTTCAGCGCTGCCGCGTCCTCGCATGGCGATCAGCGCGAGCGCCACGACCAACGACGATCCCTGGGCACAACCACCGATGAACGCCCATACGATCATGGCTTTCGGGAACAGCAGCATGCCGAATCCCGCGACAAGCATGGGAATGCTGGCCGTAAGCGCGGCGCAGATTTGATTGCCGCGAACATTCATCAGTTTGGGAATAAGCAGACCTGCGAATATGCCGATGCCTTGGAATACGAACAGGTGCACGCCGGCCACGGACGCGTCGAATCCCGCGGACGTGGAGACTCGGGGCATCCAGTTCGACATGGTGTAGAAGGCGGATGATTGCATTCCCATGAACAGGGTCACATACCAGGTGACCGGACGGCGCAGCACGCGCAGGAACATGCCGTTGGTTTGAGATGAGAGTTCTTCTGAATCCGTCTTGCTAGAGATATCGCCGGCTTGCTCAGTTTCACGAACGGATTGCGCAGAGCGCATGACGTTACGGTTATGCACGATGCGCAGGAACCATAATGCCGCGACTACCAGAGGCGGAATCGACCAGAAGGACAGCGAGCCTCGCCAACCGCCCAGCATTTGCGCCAATGGCACGGCAATCAATCCCGCGGTGGCCGAGCCGGCTGTGATGCAGCCGGAATAGACTCCTGTGGCCATCGCAATACGACCGGCGTAATCGCGTTTTGCGATCACCGGCACGAGAACATTGCCGACCGCGATCGACGAAGCGAACATCACCGTACCCAGCCAAATGCCGACGCTGCCGCAATAGGAACGGACGAAATCACCCAAGGCGATGCACAGAAGCGCCAGAAACACCGACCAGTCGATGCCGATCCTGCGTTCAAGGAACGTTACCAGCGGGCTCACCGCAGCGAAGGCGAGCAACGGAATCGCGGTAAGAACACCTTGCACGCCCTCGCCCCAGGAAAGGTCGGTGCCGATCTGCTCGAGCAACGGCCCA
>CAVEVJ010000360.1:0-5176 GCA_963619075.1 Acidaminococcaceae bacterium | reverse complement strand
CATGCGTTCATTCCGCGCGAGACCGATGTGGAATACGATGTGAGCTTCGCGTGTTTCGAAGGCGCCGGGGAAAACGGCGAGGACATTCCGCTGGCCGTGGTGTACCACAATGCGTTGAACCCGAATTTCGAGATAGACGTGATCGACATGCGTTCGCATGAGCCTCCATACCGTTTGGGTGAGGGCATGCGTGTGGCCGTGGGCTCCCCGTATGGTTGCGAGCGCGGAGACGACGTTGAGCCGGGTGCGTCCGCGCGTCCGATTGGCACGCCGTATTCGAATCCTTGCAATCCGGCCATTTTGCAGGGTGCGCATGGCCTTGGTATTGAGGGGATTTCGATTCACCGCCATTTTGTCAGTCTGCAGTACCGTGCGGAAAGTCTGACGCACATCGCGGTCATGACCAAGCAGGCCGCGGCCGAGGATTTTCTTGCCGGTCGCCCATGGCGGTTCACGGAACTCGTTCCGCACGCGTTGGAGGACGATTGGGACGTTGACGAGTCCGTCGACGAGATCAACGAGGAGCGTGCCGCAGTGTGGGCCGCGGTGGATGGCATTGCCGTTGACGATACTGCCGGTCCGCATGCGCGCGATCTGCATGACGATTCGGAACGGAACATGCTGTTGGCCGCGGCACAGGGAGAAGGTTCCGCGGTGCATGGCGTGTCTCGTAAGGCTATGACGTCATCCGATGGTGCCACCGCCGATGAGATGCCGGGGGAGACCCGTCGTCTGTATTCGATTGGGGGCGGTGGGAATCCTTCGTATGATGCGCCCCGTATGCGTTATTCCTTCTCCAGCTATACGCGACCGGGCGAGTTGCATGACATCGATCCGGCCACGGGTGAGGATCGTCTGCTGAAGCGTGCGACGGTACTTGGTGATTTCAATCCGCGTGATTACATGGAACGTCGTGTGTGGATCACCGCGCGTGACGGCGAGCGTATTCCTGTTTCCCTGGTGTGGCGGCGGGATGTGCCTACCTGTGATTCCGCGATGTTCATCACCGGTTATGGTGCGTATGAGATCAGTTCGGATCCGGGATTCTCCGTGTCGAGGATCAGTATGCTTGACCGTGGCGTGCTGTATGCCGTTCCGCATATTCGTGGTGGCGGTGAGATGGGTCGTGCATGGTATGAGCAGGGCCATCTGCTCAATAAGAAGCATTCGTTCGAGGATTTCGTGGATGCCACGCGTGCGCTGCAGCGTTCGGGGTTGGCGTCCGCGGCGCGGACGGTGGCCGATGGTGGTTCGGCCGGCGGGCTTTTGATGGGTGCCGTGGCCAATATGGCTCCGGAGTGTTTTGCCGGCATTGAGGCGGATGTGCCGTTCGTTGATGCGTTGACGTCGATTCTTGATCCGTCGTTGCCGTTGACCGTCACGGAGTGGGATGAATGGGGTGATCCGCTGCATGATGAGGGCGTGTACCGCTATATGAAGGAGTACACGCCGTATGAGAACGCTCCGGAAAATGGCGATGACCCTCGTGTGAAGGTGTTCCCGAAGATCTTCATCACGACATCCATGAACGATACTCGTGTGCTGTATGTCGAGCCGATGAAATGGCTGGCGAGATTGCAGCGTGCTGGCGTCGACGCGGTGGCGAAGATCGAGGTGGAGGCCGGTCATGGCGGCACTTCCGGGCGCTATAAGCAGTGGCAGGAAGTCTCGTATGAGAACTCCTGGTGCTTGGGCGTCATGGGAATCACCAGCTGATTTTTCGCCATTGATCGCTTTCGGCGGCTGCCTTGATCGTTACGTTGGCGCAATGGGAAATGTCCATTTGCTGAGCGTTTTTCGCTTGCGTTACGTAAGGATGACTAGAGTCGCGTGCTATGAGTGATACAACGAAGAAGTACACGATCGCCGTCATTCCCGGCGATGGTATTGGCAAGGAAGTTACTCCGTGGGCCCAGAAGGCTTTGGAGAAAGCCGCCGAAGGTGTTGCCGAATTCGAATATGAGAATTTCGATTTGGGTGCCGAACGTTATCTGCGTGACGGTGCGATCCTTCCGCAGGAGGAAGAGGACCGCATCAAGAAGACCGATGCGATTCTGCTGGGTGCGGTCGGCGATCCGCGCATCAAGGCAGGCATCCTCGAACGTGGTCTGCTGTTGAAGCTGCGTTTCGATCTTGACCAGTATGTGAACCTTCGTCCGTCCAAGCTGTACAAGGGCGTCACTTCGCCGCTCGCCAACCCGGGAGACATCGACTTCGTGGTGGTGCGTGAAGGCACCGAAGGCCTGTACTGCGGAGCCGGTGGAGCCGTGCGCCGTGAAACCCCGAACGAGGTGGCCACCGAGGTTTCCATCAACACCGCCTACGGCGTTGAGCGCGTGGTGCGTTACGCCTTCCAGCTGGCCATGAAGCGCAGGAAGCACGTGACCCTCGTGCATA
Source organism: Acidaminococcaceae bacterium (assembly GCA_963619075.1). Lineage (GTDB taxonomy): Bacteria > Actinomycetota > Actinomycetes > Actinomycetales > Bifidobacteriaceae > Bifidobacterium. Next base: position 2,779 of record CAVEVJ010000360.1, on the reverse strand, counting down.
AGAAGAACGTGCTCGTCAACGCGGGCGACATGTGGCAGCGCATCGTCAACAAGGTGGCTGAGGAATATCCGGAAGTCTCCCACGACTATCTGCATATCGACGCGACCACCATTTTCATGGTGTCCGATCCGTCCCGCTTCGACGTGATCCTTACCGACAACCTGTTCGGAGACATCATCACCGACGAGGCCGGTGCCGTGGTTGGTGGCGTTGGATACTCCGCTTCCGGCTGCATCAACGCGTCCGACGAATATCCGTCCATGTTCGAACCGATCCACGGTTCCGCTCCGGACATCGCCGGCCAGAACAAGGCCAACCCGACCGCCGCGATTCTTTCCGCCGCCATGCTGCTGCGTCACCTCGGCTTCGACGAGGCCGCCGCTCGCATCGACACCGCGGTTGAAGCGGATATCGAGGAGCTCGGCTCCACCGTGCGCTCCACCGACGAAGTGGGCCGTGACATCCTGGCCCGCATGTGAACGACTTATGTGATGTGAGTCTCCTGCGCATGATCTGAAGACGTGCGTTGGAACCGTTGAAACCTGTCGAAGTAGGCTTTCGCCGAAACGACGGGTTTTCTATTCGGGGTGGAAGCGGCGAAATTCAGGGTCTTTATCAGGGATATGCCACTGATAATCAGATAAACGGTGCGATATTGTAGAACCATGAACGAGCACAACAACGAATACAACAACTCCGGCCAGGTCAACGATCCGGTCGTCGAGAACACCACGAACACGCAATCCTACAATCCCGACTTCTATGCTGCGCAGCAGCAGGACGCGCAGAACGCATACGGCCAGCCGGCGCAGGCTCCGTACGGTTCCGAAAACTCCTATGCGCAGTATGATCAGTCCGCCAACCAGAATGCCTACACGCAGTCGCAGTATGCGCAGCAGCCGTACGACCAGCCGAATGGCCAGCAACCGTACGGCCAGCAGCAGTACTATCAGCCGTACGGCCAGCCGATGCAGGCCGGGCAGTACCAGAAGAGCAAAATCGCCGCAGGCCTGCTGGGTATTTTCCTCGGAAGCCTCGGCGTACACAACTTCTATCTGGGCAACACCGGCAAGGCTGTGGCGCAGCTGCTGCTGACCCTGATCGGATGGATCGTCATCGTCGGTCCGATCATTTCCGGCATCTGGGCTCTGATCGAGGCCATCCTCATCCTCTGCTCCACCTACGGCTCCCCGTGGCATAGGGATGCGCGCGGCGTCGAATTGGCGGATTGATGTACAGAAGTCTTTACAAAGAACCGGGCGGCAAACTCGTGGGAGTTTCCGTCCGGTTTTCCAATGCCGACGATTGCGCGCCGTATGATGCCGAATGCGGACATGGTGCCGAATGCGCCATAGACGGAGATTTCTTCCTCGATGGCGGAGACGATGAATCGCAGGCGATGCTCCACGGCATCGAACAAGCGTTGCGCGAGCAGGCGCTGCTCGAACCTGCGCAACGTGACGCGGAACGAGAAATCGAAACGGTCATGAGCCGCTTCCCGAACGTGCGCATGACCGGCATGAGCGCGCGGGGGATCGCAATCGCATTCGACAGGGCGATGGAGAACAACCGCAATCACCGTGTGCAAACCGGAATCGTACCGTCGGAAGCCTTACAAACGCAGTCCGCACGGACCCGAAATCAGCAAACACGGCAAAACCCGCCGAACGGAAACGCGCCAAGTGCAGACGAATGCGCGCGGCGCTGGCGAAACCTCAACATGCGCATCGTGCACGACCACCCACGCAATCCCCAGGAACAGATGGACATCGACATGCAGTGGGCGCTGCAGGTGGCGGCAGGGGAGCGCGAACCCACACTGCGTATCTGGGAATGGGCGGCGCCGGCCGTGGTGATCGGACGATTCCAGTCGTTGCACGACGAAGTCAACATGCAAGCCGCGCAAGCCGAAGGATTCCAAGTGGTGAGGCGGTGCACCGGCGGCGGAGCCATGTTCATAGAACCCGGCAACACCATCACCTACTCGTTGTACGCGCCCCTCGAATTCGCGCATGGCATAACCATCGAAGACTCCTACAAACTCTGCGACCACTGGCTGGTTGAAGCCCTCAAAGAGATCGGCCTCGACGTGCGATTCTCCGGCCTCAACGACATAGCCACGCAGCACGGCAAACTCGGTGGCGCCGCGCAACGCAGATTCGCACCCAAAAACGGCGGTCCCGGAGCGATCCTGCATCATGTGACGCTCGCGTACGACATCGACGCGGAAAAAATGACGCGCGTATTGAACACGTCACGGGAGAAAATGTCGGACAAGGCCGTGAAATCAGCGGTGAAACGAGTCGATCCGATGCGCTCGCAGACCGGTATGAGCAGAGAGCGCATCGTGACGCATCTGATCGCAGCAGCCGAACGAGTTACAATGTAGCCCGAACGGTCGAGGAGGACTCGGTCGGTGGATCCTGAAAGGCCGGAGGTGTGTGGAGTGGATTCTGCGAACGAAGCGAACGGAACCTATAACGAAAGCGCTACGTTGCTGCACACCGCATTGTTCAAACAGGTCTCCTTGGAACAGGCGCGGGAATTGTTGCCAAGCCTGCAGCATGCCGAATACGCCAAAGGCGACTACATCTTCCGCGAGGGAGACACCGACCATCGTATGTATCTGCTGGAGGAAGGCCGGGTGAAACTGACCCGGCAGTCGTCCGACAAGCGGGTGCAGCTGCTCAGCATCCACGCTTATGGGGAAGTGCTCGGCGAGATTCCGGTTTTCGACCCGCACGGAGGGCCGCGAACCGCTTCTGCCGTGGCCATGACC
>CAVEVJ010000359.1:0-4001 GCA_963619075.1 Acidaminococcaceae bacterium | reverse complement strand
GAGTACGGCGATGAGAAGTTCATGCTGTGGCGTCGTTCCTACGCGACTCCGCCGCCGGAGATCGATCCGAACGACGAGTACGCTCAGAATGGCGATCCGCGCTACGCCGGCGATCCGGTTCCGGAAGCTGAGTGCCTGGCCGATGTGGTCACCCGCGTTGAGCCGTACTTCAAGTCTGACATCGAGCCGCAGCTCAAGGCCGGCAAGACCGTTCTGATCGCAGCTCATGGCAACAGCCTGCGCGCCATCGTGAAGATGCTTGACAACCTCACCGAAGAAGAGATCGCCAAGGTCAACATCCCGACCGCAATGCCGCTGCTGTACGAGCTGGATGAGAACTTCAAGCCGATCAAGCCGCGTGGTGAGTACCTGGATCCGGAAGCTGCTGCCGCCGGTGCCGCCGCCGTCGCAGCTCAGGGTCAGAAGTGATTTCACCTCTGAAATGACGCAACGTTAGATATCTCTAAGCGATAGGACGAACCGCACCCCCGATTGTTGAACCGAAGAAATTCGGATCAACAATCGGGGGTGCGGTTTTTTATTAGGTGAGTGCGTTAGGTGAGTGCGGCTTCTTTTCGGCTTGCGTAGGCGGGATTTCTGCCATTATTGGTGTGATTGGGACCGTGGCGAAGAGAGATTGAACGTCCGCGGATGGGACGTTCCTTTGTTGCTTCTTTGTAACTTTTTTCGATAAAAATTCCGTCGTTTGCCGTCTTTTATACAACAATTCACAGATGAAATCACGTAAATGAAGGGTGATTGTTGTCTTTCAACCCTTAAAAACGCGTGATTGGGATTCGGTTCAGCGTGGAACAGTACCCCGCCTCGGCTTGAATGAGATGAACATATTTTCTGGGGTGAATACCGGGGGAATTTTTGTCTTCATATCCCGTTATCGTTCAGGACGAAGGGGTAATCACAGGGGGTAATCTGCTCTGGCCCTTGATGCATGAAGTGAGAGTATATGAAGTTGAATGTTACGATTCGCAGGGCCGCCGTCGCGGCCGTGGCGGCGGTGTCGATGCTGTTGCCGGTCGGGGTCGCGTCCGCGACGGATACGGCTCCGGGAATAACGGTGGAGCAGGGCGCCGGCTACACCGCCACGAAGATCTCGCATCCGGACTCCGCGCTCGGCGAGAACGACGGCATCGTCAACGTGGATTCCAGCGGCAGCGCGACCACCGGCGACGGCGACGCCGACCGTGGCCAGAGCTATTCCTGGTCCTCCGTCGGTTACGGGGACTGGATGTACGTGGGAACCTGCTATTCCGCGATGGGAAGCACCCTCAAACTCATGGCCAATAACATGGGCACCACCTACAAGGTGCTCAAGTCCGCGCTCGACGTGGCGTTCAACGGCGAGCTGTATCTCGACAGCGGCGAGAACCGCAGCCTGCTGCTGAAGATCAACACGAAGACCGGCGAGGTCAAGATCGTCGTCGATCCGATCCAGAAGTCCACCGGCAGCAGCTATAGCGTGAACGGCTACCGTGCGGCTATCGAGTTCCACGACAAGCTGTATTTCGCGGCCGCCGCTACGGGTAGCCCGTATCTGCTGGAAGTCGATCCGGCCACCGACGAGACCCAGATCGTCTACCAGACCAGCGGCGTCGCTCCGGGAATCTCCGTCGGCATCCGCGGCCTGGCCGAGCTGAACGGCCAGTTGATCGCCAGCATGATCGGTGCGGACGGCGCCTACATCGTGGCTTCCTCGGATCCGTCCTCGGGTGCCGATTCGTTCAAGACCATCGCGACCCAGGAGGATCTGCTCGACTATCCGGCCTACCACTACACCGACAACATCTTCGGCGGCGCGATCTGGGACATGGTCGGATTCAACGGCAGGCTGTACATCACCGTCGTGACCGGCAGGAGCGGCGGCAAGCAGTCCTTCGCTTTGTTCCGCGGCGAGCAGGGCTCCGACGGGAAGTGGACGTACACGCTGCTGGTCGGCGATCCGAAGGACGGCGCGCGTTACGAGTACGGCTTCGGCGCGGATCGTTCCGGCGCGGCCAATCTGGTGGTGTACAAGGACCACCTGTACATCGGCGGCTACAACGATCCGATGGTGGCGCTGCCGGACGCGCTCGACTTCAACTTCGAGAGCCTGTACGAGGATCTGTCCAGCCCGGTCAATCTGTGGCGCATGGACGCCGACGAGAACTTCGAGCTCGTGGCGGGCGAGAGCGGCGACAAGTACTTCGGCGAGCCGGTCGGCACCATCGACGGCGAGACCATGCGCGCCGGTCTGAGTTCCGACGGCGACATGAGCCGTCATCTCAACCAGTATGTGTGGCGCATGCAGGCGTACGACGGCAGGATGTACGCCGGCACCTTCGACATCAGCGACCTGGCCTATCCGCTCACGCAGTTCACCAACGGCGACGTGCTGAAGCGCACCCCGGAGCAGTGGAAGAAGCAGATCGAGTACGTCAAGGCGTTCCTCGAGGTCCTCAAGGAGCAGCAGGACGGTTCCTCCGCGGCTTCGGAGTCCTCCGATGCCGAGTCGCTTGAGGCGACCAGGCCGGAGGACGGCAATGCCGATGACAATGCCGTGGCTGACGACAATGCCGAGGATGGCGCGGCTGCTCAGACCCTTGACGACAATGCCAAGGCCGTCGTCGACAACGACGAGACCGCCACCACCGATGATCAGAGCGCTGCTGACGACGTCGCTGCGAACGGAAAGACGTCCGACGTGATCGCCGATCTGACCAGGATGGGCGAGCTGCTGGACAGCATGGGCAACGATCTTGAGTCCAAGCAGACCGACGTGGACGTTGACGAAGCTTCGGCACAGACCGCCGACGATTACACCATCGACGACCGCGTGCAGTTCCAGCGTTGGCTGTACGAGCTGCTCTCGCTGTACAACAGCAACAAGCAGTACCTGCCGGAATCCATCACGCAGGAGCTCGACAAGTGGCTCACCCAGGGCAACGTCGACAACTTCACCGACTTCGTGGGCGTGTGCAACTACCTGCACTACGCCACCGACTCCACGCGCGGCTGCGATCTGGTCGTGACCTCCGACGGCGTGAACTTCCAGACCATCACGCGCAACGGCTTCGGCGACAACAACAACCACGGCCTGCGTGTGTTCGCGGTGACCAACTCCGGTCTGAGCGTCGGCACCGCGAACCCCTACCACGGCACCCAGATCTGGACGCTGAGCGACGGTACGGGCGATGTGGAGGACGCCGAGCTGGTGGACGGCGACGCCTACGAGTACGACAAGTACGATTCGCAGGCCAAGGCGGCCAACCAGCGGGGCCTGAGCGTCGGCATCGCGTTCAACGGCAACACCGTGGAGGATGTGCAGTACGACTACGCGTCGCTTACGGCCGGCGAGGACTACGTGGTGAACGAGGATGGTTCCGGCATCACGCTGACCAGCGCGTTCCTGAACGGCAGGGAGACCGGCAGCACCGGTTCCGTGGAGGTGTCCTTCAACCGCGGCGCCCGGGTGCGTTTCACGGTCGCGGTCAAGGACGGCACGCCGGGCGCCGAGCCCGTCACGCCGTCCGACGATCAGACCACGCCGGCCGGCCAGTCCTCGGCGGATTCCAAGAAGTCCGCCACGGCGGCCGCCGCCACCGCGAAGACCGGTGCCAGCGTGCTGGGCGTGGTCCTGGCGGCTGTGGTGCTGGTGGCGGCCGGTGCGGTGACGCTGGTGCTGCGCAGGCGCGGCTGAACGGGCGGCGCCGGGTAGACGGCGCGTCCGATGGATGGCGGCGCGGATCGTGAAGTCCCTTTGCGTGGGGTCTCGTGGTCCGCGCCGTTCGCGTTATGCGGGCACCACTCTGGAGCGCCCGTTCGGCCCCGACCGCGGGATATGGGCCCATTCTCCTGGTTGGGGCCGGCCATGGACGCGGGTCGTGCCGGCGCGTAAGTCATGGATCGTTGGAATTCCGCCGTTCCTATATCGTGTAGGAGAATCGGGGTGTAATGGAGCTTGCCCCCTTTCGGCCCCAACCTCGAGAAAGCGGGTCTATCTCCCG
>CAVEVJ010000358.1:0-7049 GCA_963619075.1 Acidaminococcaceae bacterium | reverse complement strand
CAAGTTCATCGTCGACGGCCAGGACACCGTCAAGGACGTGCGTGAGGTGCTCGACCGCATCTACGCATTCGCCGACAAGGTTCGTTCCGGCGAGTGGACCGGCGTGACCGGCAAGAAGATCGAGACCGTGGTCAACATCGGCATCGGTGGTTCCGACCTGGGTCCCGTCATGGTGTACGAGGCCATCAAGCCGTATGCCGACGCCGGAATCTCCGCCCGTTACATCTCCAACATCGACCCGAACGATCTGGCCGAGAAGACCAAGGGCCTCGACCCGGAGACCACGCTGTTCATCATCGTTTCCAAGACCTTCACCACTCTGGAAACCCTGACCAACGCCCGTGAGGCCCGTACCTGGCTGCTTGAGGAGCTCAAGGCCTCCGGCGCCATCGACGGTTCCGACGAGAAGAACGCCGAAGCCATCAAGAAGCACTTCGTGGCCGTTTCCACCAACCTGGAGAAGGTCGCCGAGTTCGGCATCGATCCGAACAACGCATTCGGCTTCTGGAACTGGGTCGGCGGCCGTTACTCCGTCGATTCCGCCGTCGGCACCTCCCTCGCGGTGGTGTTCGGTCCGGCCCGTTTCGAAGAGTTCCTGCACGGCTTCCATGAGATCGACGAGTACTTCGCCAACGTTCCGTTCGAGAAGAACGTCGTCGTGCTGCTCGGCATGCTGAATGTGTGGTACCGCAACTTCTTCAAGGTCGCATCCCACGCAGTGCTGCCGTACGACCAGTACCTGCACCGCTTCCCGGCCTACCTGCAGCAGCTGACCATGGAATCCAACGGCAAGTCCGTGCGTTGGGACGGCACCCCGGTCACCTCCGAGACCGGTGAGATCTTCTGGGGCGAGCCGGGCACCAACGGCCAGCACGCCTTCTACCAGCTGATCCACCAGGGCACCCAGCTGATCCCGGCCGACTTCATCGCGTTCGTGAACACCCCGAATCCGGTCAAGGACGGCGATCAGGACGTACACGAGCTGTTCCTGGGCAACTACTTCGCCCAGACCAAGGCTCTGGCATTCGGCAAGACCGCCGACGAAGTGCGTGCCGAGGGTACTCCGGAAGATATCGTTCCGGCCCGCGTGTTCACCGGCAACCGTCCGACCACCTCCATCTTCGGTGTGGCTCTGACCCCGTTCGCGGTCGGCGAGCTGATCGCCCTGTATGAGCACATCACCTTCGTCGAGGGTACCGTGTGGGGCCTGGACTCCTACGATCAGTGGGGCGTCGAGCTGGGCAAGCAGCTTGCCAAGCAGATCACCCCGGCCATCTCCCAGGATGACGAAGCTCTGGCCGCTCAGGACGCTTCCACCCAGTCCCTGATCAAGTTCTACCGCGCCAACCGCGAGTTCTGATCACACTGCGAACCGATGGCGAATCGGTTCGGACTTGGTGAATGCCAAGCGTGATTGCAATACCTCATCCGTGTCTTGCGGATGAGGTATTTTTGTTAACTGCTGTGCCGAAAGGCGGGACGCCGCATAATCCCGTTTTTCTTTGGGTCCAGCCGGAACCGGACGCAATATTCGCGACCGGGCGTAATCGCGAATTTCGGCGGATTGGCAACACTTCGCAGGCAGACCTGCGGAGAACATTACAGGCAGATGTGGCAATCGAAAGAACGCTACGGAAGCCCCAACCTGTGCGCTGATATGCGGCGGCGACTCGAGGAAACACAATGGTTAACGCTATTGAGGCATTTGACGCCAAGCACATGAAGCCGGCCGAGGAAATCCCGGCTTTCCGTCCGGGTGACACCGTTGAGGTCAACGTGAAGATCCAGGAAGGCAACAACTCCCGTATCCAGGCCTTCACCGGCGTGGTGATCGCTCGCCAGGGCGGCGGCGTCCGCGAGACCTTCGTGGTCCGCAAGATCAGCTTCGGCACCGGTGTGGAGCGCCGCTTCCCGCTGCACTCCCCGGCAATCGACTCCATCAAGCTGGTCCGTAGGGGTCGCGTGCGTCGCGCCAAGCTGTACTACCTGCGCAACCTGCGCGGTAAGGCCGCTCGTATCGTCGAGCGCCGCGACAACTCCGCCAAGTGAGTTCGAATCGCAGATAAAGCGTGAAATCGGCCCGTCCGCAACACAGCAGACGGGCCGATTCCTATATTCGGCCGCTATTATGGGGCCAGTGCAGTGCAAGTAGTCGTTAAGAAATCGTGAGGGAACCGCCCATGAAGCATGCGAAGAAAGCAGCCGAGAACGCCGAAAGCTTCGGCTGGCGTGACATGTTGATCTGGTGCGGCATACCCGTTCTGGTCGTGATGCTGATACGTGTCTTCCTCCTCGGTTTCTATGTGATTCCATCCGGTTCCATGATGGACACCATAGAGCCGGGCGACCGGGTGGTCACCAGCAAAATCACACATAAGATCTCCGGTCTGAAGCGTGGCGATGTGGTGGTGTTCAAAGATCCGGACAACTGGCTGCAGGAGGAACACAAGGGCAGTCTCGGCGGCGATTTTCTCATCAAGCGGCTTATCGGGCTCCCGGGCGACACCGTGGCCTGTGAGGGGGCGGGCAAGCCGGTCACCATCAACGGCGTGGCCATCGATGAAAGCTCGTACCTGCGTTCCGGCGTGGACCCGAGCTCCTTCGCCTTCAGCGTGACGGTAACCGAGGGACACGTGTTCGTTATGGGAGACAACCGCGCGAATTCCGCGGATTCCCGTTACCACCAGGAGGATTCCTCCCATGGCCTCGTGCCGATCAGTGATGTTGTGGGCGTGGCGCTTGCCAAGTATTGGCCGCTCAGCAGCATCAGCACCCTCGATGCGCATCATGAGGTGTTCAAGGATGTTTCGGATGGAGAGGTGAACTGATATGGCGGTCAGCGTTGTTCCCACATTGGAGATGGAACAGGCGATCGCGAAGGAAGGCTACGACGTGATCGTCGGGTTCGACGAAGTCGGCCGAGGCTCGCTCGCCGGTCCGGTGATGGTGGGTGCCGCCGCGATTTGGGCACGCGACTTGACCGGAGAACGCGCGTTGGGCGTTCCCGCAGGCGTTGCCGATTCCAAAATGCTGACGGAACACCGCAGGGAGGCGATATTCGACTCGTTGAGGGATTGGTGCGGGGCCTGGGCCGTGGGCGCGGCCACCAACAATGAAATTGACGAGTGGGGCATCTCCTACGCCTTGGGTGTGACGGCATTGCGCACCCTGTCCGAAGCGGAACGCAAGCTCGGCATCGGCGATGACGGCACAATCGATGGCAGACCGGTGAAAGTCGGCGCGATACTCGACGGGCCGAACGACTACATCACCAAGGCATTGGGAACCTTCGACGCTCCTGATGTGCCGGTAGCGGCGAACGTTCGCACCAAAGTGAAGGCGGACAGGCATTGCGCGACCGTGGCCGCGGCCGCGGTGATCGCCAAAGTGACCCGAGACCGACTGATGGTGGAACTCGGCGAGCGAAGCGAATACATCGCCTACGAATGGGCCAAGAACAAGGGATATGGGTCGGCCGCGCACCGCAAGGCAATCGCCGAATATGGTCCGAGCGATTTGCACAGGATTTCGTGGCACCTTACGTAAGACACCTCACGTAAGGTGCCTCACGTAAGACGATAAGCCGACCGCGTAAGTCAGCTGAGCACGGCCGCGATGATCGCGATGAAAATCGGCGACGAAAGCGTCGAGAACAGAATGCCGTCGCGTGCGAAGGACATGCCCACGTTGTATCGTGCCGCGTAATTGTAGACGTTCTGGCCGGTCGGTAGGGCGGCGAGCACCACGCAGGAGTACAGCAGGTTGTCGCGGAAGCCCATCACGAAGTAGCTGATCAGGAACGCGACGATCGGCATGATGATGTTCTTCAGCACCGCGACCGTGAAAATCGCGGGCACGTCGGACTTGTTCCTCAGCGGCTTCGTGCCGTACAGCGACATTCCGAACGCCATAAGGATCATCGGAACGGCCGAATTGCCGATCATTTCAATCGGGTCGAAGATGCAGTTCGGAATGATGTAGGTTCCGACGCTTGCGGAAATCGCCGACGTGGCTATGCCGAGCAGCGAAGCCAGCAGCATCGGCTGGTACAACGGCTGCTTGACGATCTCCTTGACGGAGATCTTGCCTTTGGTCGTCAAATCGAGTACGGTCAGGCCGATCGGCGCAAACAACGCTTGCTGCATGACCAGGATCGGCGCTACGAGCGCGGGGTTGCCGAGAATGTACGTGGCGATCGGCAGACCGATGTTGTTGGAGTTCAGATACATGGAATTCAGCGCGCCGATGGTGGCGTCGGCCGGTTTCAGGTGGAAGAACAGCGTGTTGAGCACCAGGAAGATCACCGCGACGATCAGCGCGGAACCGAACGCCACGATGATGGAGGAATCGAAGATTTCGAAGATTTTCTCCTTGGAGAGAATCGCGAACATCAGGCACGGGCTTGAAATGAAGAAACTGAACCTGTTCAGCACCATCTGAGCGCTTGAGCCGCCGATTTGCATACGGGCCGCCACATAGCCGGTGCCGATGACGATGCCGATTACGCAGAACCCTTGCATGGCGCTGATCAGACCCGGCATTATATATACTCCTTCTTCTTGGGCTGTTACCAAGTGTGGCACTGCGCCCAAATGAAGTGGCATATCGTCTCAAAAGCGTGGACGGAGCGGGGCCGGCCTGCACGGATTGCCCGATAATGAAGCACATGAGTGAACTTGAGATTGGTTTTTCCGCATCCGCAAGCAAGCAGGAGCAGCTGAACGAGCTGATGGAGCAGATCATGGGATCGTATTCCGTCAGCGACGACGAAGGCCCGCTCACCGACGCCGTGGAGGAGTTCCTGAACAAGCAGGATCACCTGGGCGTGCGCAGGCATGGAGACACGTTGGTGGCGTCCACCGACTTCGGCCGCGAGCGCAGGGTGATTCTCGCCGGACATCTCGATACGGTGCCGGTGATAGACAACTTCCCGCCGAAGTGGCTTGAGCCTGGAGACCCGCTGATTCGTGAGGATGTTGCTGCCGGTCATGAGGGCGAGCGCGTGATCTGGGGCCGTGGTGCCACCGATATGAAGGGTTCCGATGCGGTGCTGTTGTATCTGGCGGCGACGTTGAAGGATGCGAAATATGATTTGACGTTCATGTTCTACGACCATGAGGAGGTGTCCGCGGACAAGAACGGCCTGCGTAAGGTGGTGGAGGCCCATCCGGATTGGATTACCGGAGATTTCGCGATCATCGGCGAACCGACTGATTGCGGCATCGAGGGTGGGTGCAATGGCACGATGCGTTTTGATGTGGTCACGCATGGCGTGGCGGCGCATTCGGCCCGTGCTTGGATGGGGCGTAACGCCATCCATATGGCGGCTGAGATTCTGAACAGGCTCAATGCGTATGAGAACCGTGCCGTTGAGGTGGATGGTCTGACCTATCAGGAGGGGTTGAATGCCACGCTGATTTCCGGTGGCAAGGGAACGAATGTGATTCCGGATGAGTGCCGTGTGCATGTGAACTACCGTTTCGCGCCCGACAAATCCCTTGAGGAGGCGAAGGCGTTGGTGATCGGCGCGGATGCGGGTGCCCAGCTTGGCAATGGCGAGCATGTTGCCACCGGTGGCGTGTTCGAGGGATTCGGCATCGAGATGAAGGACGAGTCGCCGTCGGCGCGTCCGGGGCTTACTTCCGAACTGGCGATGTCGTTGGTCGATCTGGTGCGCGCTCGTACGGGCCGTGAACCACTTGCCAAGCTTGGCTGGACGGATGTGGCGCGTTTTTCGATGCTGGGCATTCCCGCGGTGAATCTGGGCGCGGGAAGTCCTTTGCTGGCGCATAAGCATGACGAGCAGTTGCCGGAGACGGATCTGCTGCTCATGGCCGATTTGCTTGAGGATTGGCTGGCGTGACGCAGGAATGCGTTTGATTGCGTTTGCTTGATTGTGTTTGATTGCGGGGCGTGGCTTGGCGGGCAGGAAAATTTTCCGTTATGCCACGTTCCGTTGTTTTTTGTGTAATACTTATAGACGGTGGTTCTGCAAGCCACCGATGCATCCGATGGCGTTGATCCCCTCGCGTGAGATTGTTTGTCTATCCGCGAGCGCAGGTGTCCGCCGTCGTGTGATGAGGACTTTTGACGGAAGTTGCCTTCCGAGCGCACGCCATGATGCGTGGGTCACGGTGAGAGCGTGATGTGAGACGTTGCGGAGGCCTTAAGTGAGGGCGGGGCGATTGCAGGGCGCCGCCGAGGAGCATTGTGCCTAATACCAGTGAAGGCTTTGACGAGCGCGAAGCCGTAGTTTCAGTATCGATGGATTCGAATAGTTCCAATGGTTCCAGCGTGGATTCCGTGCCTCGTCCGCGCCGTGGCGGACGCCGTGTCATGCGTGAGGCCGGTGAGGCCGGAGCCCAGCTGAAGTTGAAGGTGGAGGAGCATGCCCCCGCGGCATCCTCGACTCCGCTGTTCGAGGAACCGAAGTTGCCGGCCGCCCAGACGAAGAAGACCGTACGTTCCGCTGCCGTGGATGGCGATGGTTCCGCAAATGTTGCCGATGCTGTTTCCGCCGCGTCCGATTCGTCCGACGATTCCGAGACCGGTTCGTCCCGTCCGATGCGTCGCCGTCGCCGTACGGCCGATTCCGATGGTGAGTATGCGTCGTCGTCCCGTCGTCGTCGCCGCGTTGCCGTGGAGCAGGACGAGGATGAGATTCGTCCGTCACGTCGTCGTTCGGTTGCGGATGACGATGAGCAGGATGTCCGTCCGTCACGTCGTCGCCGCGTTTCCGAGGAGTCACATGACGATTCGGCCGAGGAACGTGTGATGGATGCCGTCGATATGCTGCCGGAGGGCCATGAGCCCCGCCGTAATCCACGTCCCATGACGTCGCTGCTGTTCCAGGAGCCGGTTCTGCCGGTCATTCCCGTCCGTCGTGACGAGGATGATGACGATCGAGGCGCGTCTTCCTCCGACGACGCCGTATCGCAGGAAGAGGAGCACGGCAACCGTCGCCGTCGCCGTCGCAATCGCGATGCCGCGGACGAAAATCGTGACGACAATCGCAATGATCGCAATAATCGTGACAATCACGACGACCA
>CAVEVJ010000357.1:0-2153 GCA_963619075.1 Acidaminococcaceae bacterium | reverse complement strand
AGCCGATTCGTTGGGCCGCGCAGCGGGTACGCGACGAGCATCCGGAGTTCGATAGCGCTAAAAGGCCTCTCAACTTCACGGGAGAGGCGATGTTCCCGTGGATGTTCGAGCAGGAGGGTGCGCTTCGTCCGTTCAAGCCGGCCATGGACGTGTTGATGGAAGACACTTCGTTCGGTGTGATCTACGATGAGGACCAGTTGATGCGCAATGAGGTGCCGTTGCAGGCGGCGGTCTACTTCGACGACATGTACGTGGATTCCGGTCTCCAGTTCGACACCTTGTCTCGTGTGGGCAGCTCGCATTACTGGACCACCAACGAGTTCGAACACGATGGCATCCACGGATCCAAGGTGTTCAGGCACGTGTTCGACGAGGCGCTCAACCGTGGCGATCTTGAAACACTGTTCTGAACGGGATCTCCGCAACATTCCAGGGCTTAAGGATTCTGAGAAAAGGTTCTAAGAGGGGAATCGATATGACCAATCCAACCATCGGATTCATCGGATACGGCAATATGGCCCGGGCCATCGCGTCCGGCATGGTCGAAGCCGGTGTATTGGACGGCGGCGACATCGTGGCCTGCGCAGCGCATTACGACAAACTTGAGAAGACCACGGCCGAACTCGGCGCGCGGCCGTTGCATACCGCGGCTGAAGTGTCGGACGCGGCTGATGTGGTCGTCATCGCCATTAAGCCGTACCAGATCGAAAGCGTGATCGGGCCGATCGTGAAGAGCCTGGCCAAGCCGGGGAAAATCGTCGTGTCCATCGCGGCCGGCTGGGACTTGGCCAAATTCCGTGGGCTGTTCGGCGACGACTTCAACGAAGCGCATATCCAGTGCACCATTCCGAATACGCCGATGGCCGTTGGCAAGGGTGTGCTCGTCACCGAAATCGACAATACGTTGACGGCGCAGCAGACGGAGCTTTTCGAGCGGCTGTTCGCTCCGATCAGCCTGATCGAACGCGTCGACAGCGCCCACATGGGCATCGCGATGTGCATTGCCGGCTGCGCTCCGGCCTTCACCGACATGTATATCGAGGCGTTGGGCGACGCGGGCGTGAAATACGGCCTGCAGCGCGCCACGGCATACCGTCTGGCGGCGAAGATGGTGGAAGGCGTCGGAGCTCTGTACATGGCCACCGAAAATCATCCCGGTGCCATGAAGGACGCGGTATGTTCGCCGGGAGGCACCACCATCAAGGGTGTCGCATCCCTTGAGGAAAGCGCGTTCCGAGGTGCGGTCATCAAAGCCGTCGACGCCATCGAAGCCTGATACTAAGCTAGGGAACCATGTCTCTTACTATTGGAATCGTCGGATTGCCGAACGTCGGCAAGTCCACCATGTTCAACGCATTGACCCGCAACAACGTGCTTGCGGAGAATTATCCGTTCGCCACCATCGAGCCGAACACGGGCATCGTGCCGTTGCCGGATGATCGTCTTCCGATTCTGGCCAAGCTCGTGCACACCGAGAAGATCGTGCCGGCGACCGTCACCTTCGTCGACATCGCAGGTATCGTCAAGGGTGCGTCCGAAGGCGAAGGCCTGGGCAACAAGTTCCTCGCCAACATCCGCGAGGCCGACGCCATCTGCGAAGTGGTGCGTGCTTTCGAGAACGACGACATCGTGCATGTCAACGGCAAGGTCGATCCGGCGGATGACATCGACACCATTAACACCGAACTGATCCTCGCCGATTTGCAGACCATCGAGAACGCATTGCCGAAGCTTGAGAAGGATCTGCGCGGCAAGAAGATCGAGCCGTCCTACATGGAGGCGGTCAAGGAGGCGAAGAGCATCCTCGAAGCCGGCGAGACGATCGACAAGGCTGCCCGGGAAGGACGTTTCGGCAAGGAATCCGTCTACGACCTGCACCTGATGAGCGCCAAGCCGTTCATCTACGTGTTCAACGTGGACGATTCCGAACTGCAGAACAAGGAACTGCAAGCCAAGCTCGCGGCTTCCGTGGCTCCGGCTCCTGCGATCTTCCTCAATGCGCAGTTCGAAGCCGATCTGACCGAACTCGACGAGGAAGACGCCCGTGAAATGCTTGCTGACGCCGGACTGGAGGAATCCGGTCTCGATCAGCTGGCACGCGTGGGCTACGACACCCTCGGCCTGTCCACCTTCCTGACCGCCGGAGAGAAGGA
>CAVEVJ010000356.1:0-8945 GCA_963619075.1 Acidaminococcaceae bacterium | reverse complement strand
ATGGTTTCCATTCGCGTTTCCGTCACGCATCCCATTGTAGCCGCGGCGACGTCACACTCCGTGCACATGCCTGCAGGTAGAATTGCTGTTCGGTATAACGAATACAGGAAGAGGACGAATATGGCTTTGACTCTGGAATCCGCCGCACGTCTACTCAGTGAACGCGGACTTCTGCGTGAAATCATTCAGGGAGATGTCTGGACTCTTCACGCGCAAGACATCCAAGGGTTCGCGACGCCGTTCGACTCAATCACCTACGACACCCGAGAAGTCGGCCAAGGTACCCTGCTGTGCTGCAAGGGCCGTTTCAAGGAAGAGTACCTGCACGGCATCGATGACAGAGGGCTGGCCGCGTACGTCGCCGAGACGGATTTCTCCTCTCAAACCAACGCGCCCGGATTGATCGTCGATGACGTTCGCAAAGCCATGAGTCTGCTATCGGCTGAATTCTACGGGCGTCCGCAGGATGAGTTGAAGGTCATCGGCATCACCGGAACCAAAGGCAAGACCACCACCGCGTACCTCACCCAGGCCATGCTCAACGGCTGTTCGGGAGGAAAATGCGCGCTGTTCTCCTCCGTGGACAACTGCCTTGACGGACACACCTATGAGGAGTCCGATTTGACCACACCGGAATCCATGGACGCGTTCCGCATGATGCGTCAGGCCGCGGATAACGGCATGGAATATCTGGTCATGGAAGTTTCCTCACAGGCGTACAAGGTTGACCGCGTATACGGATTGACGTTCGATGTGGCCGCCTTCCTCAACGTCAGTCCGGACCACATCAGCCCAATCGAACATCCGACGTTCGAGGACTATGTCAATTGCAAGCGTCAGATCGTAAAGAACTGCCGGGCCCTCGTGCTTGGCGATCAGTGCGTCCACGCCGATCTGATTCGCCAGGACGCGGAACTCGCGAACGTCGCCATCACGTCATTCGCTTTGGGCGATTCCTCAGCGGCCGCCGTAACCGCCAGTCCTGAAGACGAGCGCCACAGCCGTTTCGCCATCAACGTCAATGGCGATTCCGTGGGATCGCTGAGTCTGGCCTTGGACGGCGATTTCAATTACGCCAACGCAGCAGCAGCCGTCGCCGTCGCCTATGCGACCGGCTATGACTTCCGATCCACCGCAGCCGGCGATGCTTTGCGGGCGATGGAGCCGGTACGAATCGCCGGCCGTATGGAACACTTCCACGACACGGAATCGAATACCACCGTAATCGTCGATTACGCGCACAACTACGCATCCGTGACCGCACTCCTCGATTACGTCCAACAGCGTTACGGCAATGAGAATCCCGAAATCACACTGATTACCGGTTCCGCGGGAAACAAGGCATTCGACAGGCGTCCGGAAATCGTCAAGGCCGCGCAAGACAGAATCGACCATCTCGTCCTCACGTTCGAAGACACCGACGATGAGCCGGTGGAAAGCATTTGTGGCGATATGAGCGACAGCGTCACCAACGAATCGCTCGACGTGAAGACCATTTACGACCGGGCCGAAGCCGTGGAGACGACCATCCAAGCCAATCTCGACGACCATCGCCGACCACATGTCATACTCATCATCGGCAAAGGCGAGGAACGTTGGTTCAAGGACCACGGCAAGCATGTGCCCTATGAAGGCGACGACCGCATCGTGAAGCGTCTGTTCGGCAACAACAGCTGATTCCCGCGTAAGTCCCACAACCAGACCGACAACCACAACACAACAAGGCTGAAACAAGTGATTACCCTTACCCAAGCAACACTGGAACAAATCGAAGAGGAAGCCGCACAACTCGGTGTGACGCTTCCCATCGAACAGACCGCGGTGTGGGCCGCATACCAGAACACCATCAACGGACGCAAACCGTGGGGAGCCTATATCGCTTCCGAAGACGGACATACCGTCGCCTTCATCTCGCTAATCGACTTCGAAACGCACGGATATCATTACCTGCGTTCCATGCATGGACCGGTATGGACGGTTGAAGCGGATGAGACCAAGGAACGTGAGTTCACCGATGCGCTGGTCGAAGCCGTACGCGCTACCGATAAGAATGCGGCATTCCTGCGCATCGACCTGAATGGTACGGATGGAACATTCCCCGTGCTATCCACGGTTCCCTACGATCAGACCGTAGTCATCGACGTGACAGGCGGAGACGACGCCATCATTTCTCGTATGAAAAAGCGCGGCCGCCGTGACGTGCGCAAAGCATTGCGCGAATGCACCGCGCAATGCACGGACGAAACCGAGCAGGCCACCACCGATTTCTCGCAATACTATGAGCTGATGGTCGAGACCGGCAAACGCGACGGCTTCGCCCCCGCGCCCATGCAGGACTATCTTGATATGATCACCGCGCTCGGCCCGGATCATTGCCGTGTTTTCGCCGCCCGCGACGAACAGCGCGTGGTGGCATGGTCCATCGTCACCCTCAATGGCAGCCATGCCGTGCGCTACTACGCAAGCATGCGTACCGACGCCATGCGCTCCCATGTGACCGATAAACTGCTATACACCGAATGCTGCCTCCTGGGAGCCCAAGGCATCACCGAATACGATTTGATGGGCATCGGCAGTGACTTCGCCCCCTCACTGAAGGGTCTGAACGAATTCAAGACCAAGTTCACTGAAAACATCACCACCGTGGCTCCCGGACGTGATGTTCCCGTCAAGAATGCCTTCTACAACGCTCTGCGGGTCGCACAGAATCTAAGGCACAAGTTGCGCAAGTAATCATAAGCAATCAAGGTTCCGTTCGGATTCCCGTCCGCAATCGGCGGATGTTCGAACAACACGGGACACCACGGAATACGAAAGGTCCGTCGATCGCGCACCAGGCAATCGACGGACCTTCGTCATTTTCAGACGTCGTTCAAGTTATTCCACGTCTTCCGGCTCAAACTGATCCGTATCTGGACCGACATTGCCGAAATCATTCACATCGAAATCGGGATTCGCATCGGATTCGAAATCAACATCCGCCTCATCCTGATCCTTACGGGGTTCCGGCTCGACGACATCCTGGAACACACGCTGGGACTTCGGCTTCTTCAGATCCGGATCGATTTTCTCCTCGAGCATGAGGCGCGCGTCGCCTGCGGTGGTGAAGCTGCCGCAGATGAGCACGCCATGGCCGTAGCCCACGCCCAGCTCATCTTCGGAATCAACCATGTTGACCGCTTCCTGGATGGCATCCGGCAAATCGGGAACGCACGTCACACGTTCCGGACCGAACACCTGCTCGGCGACCTTCTGCAAATCCTCGGCGGGCATCACGCGATCACGCCATGAATTCTCCGTGACGATCACATGGCTGAGCAGCGGCTCAAGCACACCCAGGTACTCCTCGACCTGCTTGTCCGCCATCATGGCAATCACGCCGACAAGCTGCTGGAAGTCGTAGTTTTCCTCGATCGCGGCACGCAAGGATTCCGCCGCGTTGACGTTATGGCCACCGTCGAGGATGATCGCCGGAGAGTTGCGGATCTGCTCGATGCGTCCCGGAATCTTCACCGTGCTCAACGCCTCGGCCACCAGATCGCCGTCCAGCGCACCATTGACGGGAATGACCGCTTCCGCCGCGCACAATGCCGCGAGCGCGTTATGAGCCTGATGCTCGCCGAATTTCGCGACGGGGACTTCCGCATACGTACCGTTGGGGGTACGCAGGGTGACCACTTGGCCACCGACGGCGGGAACTCGGGTAACGACTTCCGATTCGATGCCGTCGCGTATCAGATTGGCGTGGTTTTCCTTGGCCGCGTTCTCTATGATCGGCATGACCGCTTCCTCATGCGGCTGAACTCCGATGACCGCGGTGCAACCGGGCTTGATGATGCCCACCTTTTCAGATGCGATCTGTTCGACCGCGTCTCCCAGCCACGCCATGTGATCCATGTCGATAGGTCCGATGATGGCCGCGTCGGCGTCGAGCACGTTGGTCGCATCCCAACGGCCTCCCATGCCCACTTCGACGATTGCGACATCAACCGGAGCGTCGGCGAATTTCCAGATGGCCATGGCCGTAAGCACCTCGAAGAAGCTCATCTTCGGTTTGCCGAGCTCCTCCATCTTCATGTCGACCATGGCGACGAGATCACGCATCTGATCCCATGTGTCCACGAAATCCTCGTCGGAAAGCTGCTGGCCATCGATGGCGATGCGCTCGTTCACATGTTCCAGGTGCGGGGATGTGTACAGCCCCGTACGCATGCCGTAGGCACGGCAGATGGCTTCCGCCATGCGTGCCGTGGAGCCCTTGCCGTTGGTTCCGGTGATGTGTATCACGCGGTATGATTCCTCCGGATGTCCCATGATGTCGAGGATCATCTTCATCCGCTGCAGATCGAGGTTCGTGGTGTTGCGCTCCGAGGGGCGTCCCATGATGTCGCGCTCCACGTCGATCATGCTTTCATTGTTGCGATTCGGATGTTCAAATGACATTTGTTCCGGCTTCCTCTCCATTTTCGAAAAAACGCTCGCTAAACCTCATTTATTCTAGATGTGCGCATGAACGTTACGCGGTCGAAAAAGTTATAGGATTGTTTGCGGGAATTCGCAGATACGGATTCAATAAGACCTATGCAGGAGATGTGATGAGCGAAGTCATTACCGATAAGGACAAGGAATACGAGGCCCGGGAACAGGCGGCTGCCCCCGGAGAGAACCAAGCCATGGAAGACCGTGTGAACAATCGTTCCCTGCGTCCGCGTTCCGATGCGTTCAAAGAGTTCATGACCACCGGATGGGACGACAACGAGCCGGCCATCGAGCCGCTGGAATCCGCCGCATACATCCAAGCACGTCTCGAAGCGCTTGGCAAGGCGTTCCCCGGAGAACGCATCGTGATTCCCGCAGGCCAGCCGAAGGTGCGCAGCAACGACTGCGATTACGCATTCCGTCCGGACACCACGTTCGCCTATTACACCGGTCTTGGCGAGGATTATGAGGCTGGAGCGGTTCTGGTGTTGAACCCCGTGGCGGCCGACTCCCCCGAAGCTGAGGCCGGGAAAACCCATGTTCCGGCGTTGTTTGTGGCTCCCCGCGCCAATCACTACACACAGGACTTCTTCATGAACGCCCACTATGGCGAATACTGGGTCGGCCCACGTGCCGGATTGAAGGAAATGACCGCGATGACTGGCATCGAGACCAACGACATCGCACAGCTCGCCGATGCTCTGAGCAAAGACGTGGGATCCGAAGCCGGCGCCATCCGTGTGCGTGTGATTCGCGAGACCGATCCGCAGATCACCAAGCTGGTGGAAGACATTCGCGAGGCGAACGGTTTCCCCGATCGTAACGGCAACACCGCATCCGACGACAAACTGCATGAGTTCGCGGCCGAAGCGCGCATGTGCAAGGACGCGTATGAGGTGGGCGAGATGCGCAAGGCCGTGGACGCGACCAAGCATGGCTTCGACAACATTCTGCGCAAGCTGCCGAACGCGCTGGGCAAGCCTCGTTCGGAACGTATGCTGGAAGGCGCTTTCAACGCAATCTCGCGCGAGGAAGGCAATGAAGTCGGCTACGACACCATCATCGCTTCCGGCGCCCATGCTCCGATCCTGCATTGGATGCGCAACACCGGTACCGTCTCCTCCGGCGAACTGCTGCTCATCGACGCCGGCGTGGAGGTGAACAGCCTGTATACCGCAGACATCACCCGTACGTTCCCGACCAACGGCAAGTTCACCGATTTCCAGAAGAAGCTGTACCAGGCCGTACTCGATTCCCAGCAGGCCGGTTTCGAAGCGGCCAAGCCCGGTGCCACCTATTCGGATATTCATCATGCATGCATGCGCGTGATCGCCGAGCGTCTGCATGATTGGGGCATCCTTCCGGTCGATGTCGAGGAGTCCCTCTCCCCCGAGGGCCAGCAGCATCGTCGTTGGCTTGCCTGTGGCGTGGCCCATCATCTTGGTCTCGACGTACACGACTGCGCCCAGGCCCGTTATGAGTCGTATCAGGGTGCGCCGATTCGCCCCGGTATGATTTTCACGATTGAGCCCGGACTGTACTTCCGTGAAGACGATCTGCTGATTCCGCCGGAATACCGTGGCATCGGCATCCGTATCGAAGATGACGTGCTCATGACCGAGGATGGCCCTGAATGGATTTCCGCCGGCATTCCGAAGCAAATCGACGACGTTGAGGCTTGGATGGCCGAAATGGCCGAAGACCGCGCGTAGTCCTAATCTTCGTTCCCGCGTTCATCCTCACGTTACCGAAAGGAGAATCATGCCGACGCCCGAGTTCGTTTTGGAATTGCGTAAGAAAATCGGCCACGATCTGCTATGGCTGATGGGAGTGTCCGGTTATGTTCAGGACGAACAGGGCCGGGTATTGCTGGGAAAACGTTCCGACACCGGTGAGTGGGCCATGGTGTACGGCATCAATGAGCCTGGCGAGGAACCGGCCGATACCGTGGCGCGCGAGGTCAAGGAAGAGACAGGCGTGGACGTTGTGGTCACCGATCTGGTGTCGGTGAAATCGTCACGACGCGTGCTCACGTACGCGAACGGTGATAACACCATGTATATGGATCATCTGTTCATCTGCACGCCCGATCCGACGGGCAACACGGAACCGTACGTCGGTGATGAGGAAAGCCTCAATGTGGGCTGGTTCTCCCTCGACGCGCTGCCCGAGCCACTGGCCGCCACCACGGTTGAACGCATGGGATACGTGCGCGAGTATCTGGAGCACAAGGCGCGTGGCGATGCTCACGCGCAATTCTGCTTCAATGGTCAGATCCACTGAATAACTGTCCTGCCAAAGTAAGTAATAACGCCTGCGACGAACCGATCGTCACAGGCGTTATTACTTATGCTTCCAAATTTTCGCCCCTTTACCGTTGGGCGGCTATTTCCGGAAACGACGACATCATTGACGAGCGCCTCGGTCGGACACACACGGCGACACGCTGGAATCTTCGACTTGTAGCTTTTTGTTAACAGCGTTAATATATCAACTAGTTCAATGAGAGAGAATCCGTGCACAGGCGCAAGGAGGTGTCATGAGTAGTTACAGCGCTCAGCAATCGTCGATCTCCGAAAACAATCGCTCACGGATTCTGCAGTATCTGTACCACAACGGCATCAGTTCGCGTGCGCAAATCGCAAAGGCCATTGAGCTGACGCCGGCGGCAATCACCAAAATCACGGCGAAACTGTTGTCCCAGAACGTTATCGAGGAAACCGGCGACATGGAAGGCAACAAAAACCGCCGTTCCATCGGCTTGAACCTCAACTGCGGGAAATACCATGTGATCGGTGTGAAATTCGCCCGCAGCCTGGTGCAAATCGCCGTATTCGACCTCAAGTGCAACCGCATCAGCCTGACCGACCTGCCCACCGTCAGCGAGGAACGCATCCCGGAGACCATCGAGCAGACCCGCGAGACCATCACACAGCTCATCCGCGAGGATTCAAGCATCGTGGCCATCGGCATGGCGGTTCCCGGACCATATCTGGTGGAAGAAGGCCACACCGCGCTCGTATCCTCCATGCAAGGATGGCGCAAGGTCAACTTCATCAAGGAATTCAGCGATGCGTTCAGCGTACCTGTGTTCATGGAGCAGGACGCGCGGGCAGGCGCATTGGCCCAGTTCCTGTTCAATCCGGCGATGCAGAAGGGCTCACTCGCCTATTATCTACTTGGAGAAGGCATCGGCCTGGGCGTGATCACCGACGGCAACATCTATTACGGCGCGCACGGCACCGCCACCGAAGTCGGACACATCTCCATCGACGTCAACGGAAAACCTTGCGACTGCGGCAACGTCGGCTGCCTGGAACGCTACTGTTCGGCTGTGGCCATTCACGAAATACTTGATTTGAACCGGGATATCGTCCCCTACAGTCCGTTCATGACCCACGCGCAGGCCTGTACCGCACTGTTCGAAAAAGCCGCGACCGGAGGCGTACGGGCAAAAAGGCTGGTGAACGAGGTAGCCAAATACATCGGATATGGCGCCGTCACCATCATCAATGCCTTCAATCCAACACACATCGTACTTGGCGACATCGTCTCCCAGGCCGGGCAACAGCTGCTTGACGAAGTCAGAACCGTCGTCGCCGAACGCACCATCGCGGAAATCGGCCGCGAGACCGATATAACCCTGTCCGAGCTACCGACCGACGCGACCGTAACCGGCGCCGCGGCCGTGGCGATAACCAATTTTTTGGAACATCCCTCGATGTTCTTCGACGTTGCATAATACAGGCACGCCGCCAACAAAAAGAAAGGAAACACCATGTCCAAGCCAATCGTCATCTCCCTCGGCGAAATTCTGTGGGATATGCTCCCCACCGGCAAGCGAGCTGGCGGCGCTCCCGTCAACTTCGCCTACCATGCATCGCAGAACGGTGCGGAAGGTTACGCCATCAGCGCGGTCGGCAACGATGAGCTCGGCGAGGAACTGATCGCCGACGCGCACAAGGCCGGCATCAACACCTTGGTGCAGACCAACGATTTCCCGACCGGCACCGTGGACGTGGCGCTGACCAACGGCATTCCGGAGTACACCATCGTCAAGAACGTGGCATGGGACCACATCAAGCTCACCGATGATCTCGTGGAAGCCGTCTCCAAGGCCGACGCCGTCTGCTTCGGAACCCTCGGACTGCGCTCCGAGCAGTCGCATGACACCATCGTCGAGCTGCTGAAGCATACCAAGGAAGGCGCGTTGAAGTTCTTCGACATCAACCTGCGTTCCGACTTCTATTCCAAGGAACTCATCGAGGAACTCCTCGGCTATGCCAACGTGTTCAAGATCAACGACGACGAGCTGCTGCTCATGCGCGAGATGTTCTCCATTCCGGAGTGCAACGACGAGGAAGCATGCAAGTGGTTCATCGAAAACTTCGACCTTGACTACATCATTCTGACCGGCGGCGCGACCTTCAGCACGATCACCGCCAAGACCGGTGAGGTCTCCACAC
>CAVEVJ010000355.1:0-8442 GCA_963619075.1 Acidaminococcaceae bacterium | reverse complement strand
CATCCATATCACGCGGTGCGCCTGCGTGGAATCTCCTCCGTGGGCGCGCGAAGTATTTTCGGTACCGAGGTGCCGTCCACGCAGGACTCGTCGACCACCACTTCAATGGCGTCATCCATGCTTGGCAGCCGGAACATCGTGTCTTCGAGAATCTTCTCGATGATCGAACGCAGTCCCCGCGCTCCCGTGCCGCGACGAATCGAGGTGGCCGCTATCTTCCTGACCGCGCCCTTCGTGAAGGTGAGTCCGACCCCATCCACCGCGAAGAGCTTCTGATACTGCTTGACCAGCGCATTCTCCGGACGGGTAAGGATATCGGCCAGATCGTCTTCCGTAAGCTCCTCCAACACGCTGAATACCGGCAGTCGCCCGATGAATTCCGGCAGAAGGCCGAAATCCGCAAGATCGTCCGCCGTCGCCTGGGCCAGCAATTCCTTCTTGGGAACCTCATGATCATGCCAGGATGCGCCGAAACCGCTCTCATGGGCTCCCAGGCGCCGCGCGACGATATCGGCAAGCCCGACGAACGCGCCGCCGCATATGAACAGGATGTCACGCGTGTCGATCTGCACGGTATCCATCTCACGGTGCTTACGGGAGCCATCGATCGGCACCGTGGCGATGGTGCCTTCCAAAATCTTCAACAGTGCCTGCTGCACGCCCTCGCCCGACACATCGCGCGTGATCGATGTGTTCTCACCGCTTTTACGCGCGACCTTGTCGATCTCGTCGATATATATGATGCCTTGCTGAGCACGTGCCACATCACCGTCTGCAGCGCGCAAAAGCCTTTGCAGCATGGTTTCGACATCGTCGCCCACATAGCCGGCTTCCGTCAGCGTCGTGGCGTCGGCGATCACGAACGGCACGTTCATGACTTTAGCCAGCGTCTGTGCAAGATACGTCTTTCCGACACCGGTCGGTCCAAGTAGCAGAATATTCGACTTCGCCACCTGCACGCCCGCCAGTGCATCGTTTCGGGAAGCGCGCGGTCTCCTCCCCTCCCCCTCGACGGACTCCCGCTTCTCCATGTTGACGCGCTTGTAGTGGTTGTACACGGCCACGGAAAGCGTGCGCTTGGCCGATTCCTGGCCTATCACGTAATCGTCGAGATAGGCGCTGATCTGCGCGGGTTTCGGCAGCTGCATCATGTTGAACTTGGCGTCCTCCACGCGTTCCTCGGCGATGATGTCGACGCATAGCTCGATGCATTCGTCGCAGATGGCCGCACCGGAGCCGGTGACCAGCTTGCGCACCTGATTTTCGGATTTGCCGCAGAACGTGCACCTCGGCACCGCATCGCTGTAGTCGATCACGCGTCCCATTCGAACCCCTTAGTCCAGAAAAAGCCGTCGGAAAACACAATACCGTTGCCGGGAGCCGGCAACGGTATTGGCCTGTGAAGATCATCAGGCACGGTGTTCGAGAACCTCGTCCACAATGCCGTATTCCTTCGCCTCTTGCGCGGTAAGGAACGTGTCGACCTCGATGTCCCTGCGAATCTTCTCGACATCGCGGCCGGTGTGCTTGGCGAGGGTGTTCTCCAGCCATTCACGCATACGCAGCATCTCCTTGGCCTGGATTTCGATTTCCGTGGCCTTGCCGAAACCCTGTCCGATGGCCGGCTGGTGGATGAGCACACGTGCGTTGGGCAGCATGAGACGCTTGCCCTTGGTGCCCGCGGCCAGCAGGATGGCCGCCGCGGATGCGGCCTGGCCAAGGCAGACGGTCTGCACATCGGGCTTGATGTACTGCATGGTGTCGTAGATGGCGGTCATGGCCGTCATGGAACCACCCGGAGAGTTGATGTACATCATCACATCGCGGTTCGGATCCTGGCTCTCCAGCACGAGCAGCTGGGCCATGATGTCATCGGCGGAGGTGTCGTCCACCTGCACGCCCATGAAGATGATGCGGTCCTCGAACAGACGGGTATACGGATCCTGCCTCTTGAAGCCGTACGGAGTCTTCTCTTCGAACTGCGGCAGAACGTAACGGTTCTGCGGAGCGAATGCCGCCTCGCGAACGGCCGCCGCCTGGAAGCCGACCACCCCGGTCGGTCCGGCGAGACGTTCGGCGCGGGCTACGAACTGTGCTTCTTCGCTTGCCATGTCACTCTCCCTTGGTGGCGTTCATCGTGTCGTGCGTGGAGACGAGCTTGTCCACGAATCCGTATTCAAGCGCCTCCTGGGCGGTGAACCAGTGGTCGTACTCGTTGTCCCGGTAGATTTCCTCGACGGTGTGGCCGGTCTGCTCGGCGGTCAGCTCGCTCATGGTCTTCTTCATGTCCATGATCAGTTCGGCGTTGATGCGCACATCCGTTGCTGTGCCTCCGATGCCGCCGGACGGCTGGTGCATGAGCACTCGCGCGTGGGAGGTCAGGAATCGCTTGCCCTTGGTGCCGGAGCTCAGCAGGAACTGGCCCATCGACGCGCACATGCCAAGACCCACGGTGGCGACGTCGGGCTCAATGAGCTGCATGGTGTCGTAAATGGCCATGCCTGCGGTGATGGAACCACCCGGGGAGTTGATGTACAGCCAGATATCCTTTTTCGGATCCTCGGCGGCCAGCATCAGCATCTGGGCGCAGATGCGGTTGGCCATATCGTCCTTGACTTCCTCACCCATCCAGATGATGCGATCCCTCAGCAGACGGTTGAAAATCGGATCGGTGGGTCCTGCCGGCATGTCTTCGCCAGCCATTGCAGGCAGTGGTGCGCTTAAGTTACTCACCTTGTCTCCTTTTCCATTGTTCTCTATAGTCCCACAGCCTACCGCTTCGAAGCGACGGACCGGGATTTTGCGCTCACAGAAGACCTGGCCGGAACCCAGGAAAGGCTCCGGCCAGGTCTTTGTCGGGTTGTCCGACCACGTTTCATCCCATCATTTGACGATGGTGTTGTATTCGGGAACGCCCATGTAGTTGTATTCCATCTGCACGCCCTTCGCCGACGCGGCCGTCACATTCGTGTACCACAAAGGAATCACCGGAAGATCCTCCAAAAGCACCTTTTCACTTTGTTTGTACAGGTCCACGGCCTTGTCCAGATTGGTTTCGGCCGCAGCCTGATCGATCAGAGCGTCGAAGCTGCTGTTCTTGTAATCCCCGTTGTTCAACCCCTTGCCATCCGCGGCCGATGAATCATAGGCCTGAACCAGATAGCCTTCCGGATGTGGATAGTCCGACTGCATGCCCGACTTGAACGCCGCGTTGACAGTGCGTTCCTGAATGGCGCTTTTCAGTTCCTTGGACGTGGAGAACGGATAGCTTTCCGCCTTGATGCCAAGAACGTTCTGAATGGAGTTGGCCGCGGCCTCCACCCATTCCTTGTCGGTTCCGTCCGCGCTGTACGCGATGCGGAAGGTACCTTCCCATTGCGAGATCGCATCGGCCTTGGCCCATAGTTCCTGGGCCTTCTTCTCATCGTAGGTGAGCACTCCGCCGGTATCGAGGTTGGCGTCGTATCCCTTGATCACCGGAGCCAGGAAGTCCGTGGCTGGCGTGACCGTGCCTGCGAAAATCGCCTTCGCTATATTGTCGCGATTGATCGCATGCGCGATGGCCTGCCTACGGTATTTTCCTTCCTCTCCTTGGAAATGCTTGAGATTCTGCGGAATCGTGAACGAGGAGAACGCCGGGCCGGATTTGCTGACTGCGGTGATGGAATCCTCGTCCTGATAGGTTTTCAACGCGGAAGTCGGAATGGAATCGAGCACGTCGAGATTACCCGCCAGAAGATCGGAATAGGCCGCGTCCAGACTCTGGTACACCTTGAAGTCGATTCCGGCGTTCTTGGTCTCGCGGGGGCCGGTGTACGACTCATCCTTCTCAAGGATGATCTCCTCGCTCTTGTACGCCTTGAGCTTGTACGGACCGTTGCCGATCGGTTTTTGCCCGTAGCTATCGGGATCGGCGATCATTTCGGAAGGCATCGGAAGGAACGCGATGTCTCCGATTTTGTACAGAAACGCGGAATTCGGCGCTTTGAGCGTGACCTTCAAGGTGGTGTCGTCGACCACTTCCAGGCCGGAAAGCTGAGCGGTTTTGGAACCGTTCTTGTTCTGCAGTTCGTCATAGCCCTTGATGTCCTCGAAAATGGACGCACCGACTTGTCCATTGGCGGCGTTGGCCGCGAACGACCATGTCTTCGCATAGGTGTCGGCCGTGATCTTCTCTCCGTTGGAGAAGGCAAGGCCGCTCTTGATCACGATGGTGTATTCGGACGCGTCTTCATTGGGCGTGATCGATTCCGCCTCTACAAGCGTCTCGTTGCCGGATGCGTCGAACGTGACGAGACCGTCGTAGAGCTGACTGACGATCTTCCATCCGGACATGTCTCCGGTATTGCTGGGCAGCAAATCATTGGACAGTTCGGTGATGTTCACGCTGATCACCTTGTCGGCGCTGGCGACCTCCGTTGGGGAGTCCTTCGCCTCCACGGAACCGCACCCCGCCGTCATCATGACCAGGCAAAGCGCCGCGGCGATTGCCTTGAGCGGTCCTGCTGCGATGCCGTTACGCGGGAAATGTGGTTTCATTGCCGTCCTCTCAATCTGGTGGTAAGGCCAGATTAGCAATTCCACATTTCCCGCGAAAGCCCGCTTGTCGCATTATGCTACAGGCGTTTCCTATAACGGGTTATCGACGCTTCGCACCGATACGAAAGGCTGCGATCAGGCAGCAGATCGCCACCGCCACGATGAGCACCATCGCAGCGAACGTCCATCCGCCACCGACAGCGGTCGCATGACGGAACGTTGCGCTGCCCTTTTCTCCGGCACCGGCCTGGGCCACCGAAAGAATCGTGGAGAACAGCGTGGTTCCCGTCGCACCGCCGAACTGCAGGCATGTGTTGAACACGGCGTTGCCGTCCGGAGTGAACTGCGGATTCACGTTGCGCAACGCGTTGGTCAGGATATTGGAGAAGCCGAGCGAATATCCGACACCGAAGATGAAGTAGAAACCGGCCAACAACGCGGGCGTCAACCGCATGGAGAAGACCAGCAGCAGGATCGGACCGCAGATGGCCACGATGAACGCGCCCAGAATCGGACGCACCGGACCGAACTTGTCGTACAACGCACCTCCGTACGGTGCGAAGATCGCTCCAATCAACGCGCCAGGCAACACCAGAGCACCCGCAACGAAAGCGTCGGTTCCCAGCGAAAGCTGAGCCACGTTGGTAATCACATATCCAAAGCCGATGCCGACGATCGGCAGCAGCAGATACGCCATCAAATGCAGCAGCACCATCGGGTCGCGCAGCCAACCGAGACGAATCAGCGGCGAGAAGGAATGGCGGGACGACCACGCGAAGAACGCCAGCGAGCCCAAACCGACGATCAAGCAGACTGCGGCGAACACCGCCGGCACAGCATATGCGCCACCAGCCACCGCGGAAGCGATGGCGACGCCGGCCTGGTTCAGGAACATCACCAATCCGCACAAAGCCAGCACGATCGACACGAACTGCAGCGGGTTCAGATGGGCCTCCTCAACCGGCCTGTGCTGCTCGATGCATTTGACTCCGACCGGCAGCGAGACAAGCAGAACGATCGGAATGACGATCACGAAGATTGCACGCCAAGGCAGAATGCTGGAGACCGCGCCGCCCACGGTAGGCCCGATGGCCGGAGCGACGGTGATGACAAGCGATCCAACGCCCATAAGACGCCCGACCTTGGTACGCGGAGCCTGCTCAAGAATGATGTTGTTCATCAACGGTGTGGCAATGCCGGAACCGATGCCCTGAATGACGCGCGCCACCAGAATCAACGCAAACGAATGGCAGAAGATCATGATCAGCGAGCCGAGCACGGCAAGCACGACCGCGGAGAGAAACAGCGTGCGGTGCTCGACTTTACGGTTGAGATATGAAGAGAGCGGCATAGTGGACGCCACCGCCAGCAGGTAGATAGTGGTGACCCATTGCACGGTTGCGGTGTCCACGCCGAACTCCTGCATGAGTTCCGGGAACAACACGGTCATCACCGTTTCGGTAAGGATGCCGATGAATGCAAGGGATCCGACCGCCACGATGGCTCCGACGAGTTTGCCGGGAATCTGTTCGGATGCGGCCGCGTCATGTGTTATGTTTACGTCTTTTGTTGTGTTGCTTCCCATATTTCCTTGTCTGCGCGCTTTATTTCCTGCGGCCGCGCGCAACGCCGCGATTGGCGCACAAACACAAGGGAACAAGCGCCAACCCCATCGATTATGGTTGTGCACCATGCCGACAAATTTTCAGCTGACGGCTAATCCTCCTCATGCAGAATCCCTCGAATCCTCTCCAGCCGCGGCTTGATCTCACGCTCGTAGCCGCGACCGTTCGGCTGGTAGTATTCACGCCCTTTGAGCTCATCGGGCATGTATTGCTGCGGGGCCACCGCTCCCGGCCAATCATGCGCGTAGCGGTACCCTTCGTGGTTGCCCCAACTTTTCATCAGCGCCGTTGGCGCATTGCGCAGATGCAACGGCACCTGGCCGATCAATCCCGCATCCACATCCGCGAGCGCCGAATTGATGGCGTTGTAGCTGGCGTTGGATTTTGGTGCGGTGGCCACGGCGAGCGCCGCTTCGGCGAGGATGATGCGGGCTTCCGGCATGCCGATCATGGCCACCGCCTGCGCCGCGGCGACAGTGACCTGCAGAATCTGCGGGGCGGCCATGCCGACCTCTTCCGATGCCGCGATCATGATGCGTCGGGCGATGAATCGCGGATCCTCTCCGGCGCGCAGCATACGTGCCAGATAGTGCATCGTCGCGTCCGGGTCGGAGCCACGCATGGATTTGATGAACGCCGAGATGACGTCGTAATGGTCGTCGCCATCTTTGTCGTAGCGCACCGTGGCCACATCCATGACGTTCGACACCACTTCGGGGGTGATGATCGGGCGTTTCGCACCTTTTCTACGTTCCTTGTCACCTGTGACCGCGCCGGCTGCGGCTTCGAGGATCGTCAATGTTTTGCGTGCGTCGCCGCCTGCCATGCGGATTATCTCTTCCACGGCCTTGTCGTCGATGCGCACTTCGTCTTTAAGTCCGCGGTCGTCCTTCACGGCACGCTCGATGAGCGTTTTGAGGTCCTGCGGTTCCAGCGATTCGAGTTTGACGACCACGGATCGGCTCAGCAACGGTTTGATTATGGAAAAACTTGGGTTTTCGGTGGTCGCGGCGATGAAGGTCACGTCGCGGTTCTCCACACTTGGCAGCAACGCGTCCTGCTGCGATTTCGAGAATCGATGCACTTCGTCGATGAACAGCACCGTTTCCTTGCCTTCCGACACAAGACGGTCGCGGGCGCGGCCGAGTACGTCACGCACGTCTTTGACGCCGGATGTGACCGCGGAAAGCTCCTCGAACACACGGCCGGACTGTTGGGCCACGATGTAGGCCAGCGTGGTCTTGCCGACGCCGGGCGGTCCGAACAGAATGATGGAGCTCGGGGCGGTCAGCGACCCCTTTGACGCCGGATTGGCGAGGCGGCGCAGAGGCGAGCCCTCCCCCAGCACACGCGACTGGCCGAGCACCTCATCCACGCTTGACGGCCTCATACGCACGGCCAACGGACGTGTCATGTCTTCGGGAGCGTCCATGGCGTCAAACAAATCCTGAGTCATATGGTCCACTTTACTGCAACACGCGCAAGGATTCGAACACACGTTCGACATACGCGTAGACGCCGGACGGTAGACTGGCACTTATGACTGACGAAACGAAGTACGGCTCGCTGGGCGAATTGGCTCCGAACTGGGATGACGGCGAGCGCAATATAAGCACGGACGAGATTTACGAGCGTTTCTTCTCTTGGGTGGCCGATGTCAAGGGTGTCGAACCGTGGCCCCATCAGGAGGAGGCCATCATGAGCCTGCTTGCTGGCGACCATGTGATTCTCAATACCCCTACCGGATCGGGCAAATCCCTTGTGGCGCTGGGTATGCATTTCGCCGCGCTGTGCACCGGGCGCCGCTCCTATTACACGGCGCCGATCAAGGCGTTGGTGTCGGAGAAGTTCTTCGATCTGGTTGAGACGTTCGGCCGGGACAACGTCGGCATGATCACCGGAGACACGCATATCAACGCGGACGCGCCGATCATCTGCTGCACAGCGGAGATTCTCGCGAACCAGGCGTTGCGCGAAGGACGCCATGCGGATGTGGGATGCGTGGCGATGGATGAGTTCCATTATTACGGCGACCCCGAACGCGGATGGGCTTGGCAGGTGCCGCTGCTCACGCTGCCGAATACGCAGTTCCTGCTGATGAGCGCCACGCTCGGCAATGTCGACGCGATCGCGGACAAGCTGGAGCGTATGACGGACACGGATGTGGACATCATCGCCGATGCCCCACGTCCGGTGCCGTTGGCCTACGAATACACGCTCGACCCGTTGGAGAAGACCGTGGAGCTCTCCTTCAACAAGGGCGAGACCCCTATCTATG
>CAVEVJ010000354.1:0-5670 GCA_963619075.1 Acidaminococcaceae bacterium | reverse complement strand
GGTATGTCCAAGACCTCGCTGCAGCAGAATCGGCAGCAGGAAGTTGACGCCAAGCACGCCACCGGACGACATGAGCAGGATCACCATGCCAAGCGTGAATCCAGGATGGGCAAACGTGCGTACTTCAATCAACGGATGGTCCATCCTCAGCTGCATGAAGGCGAATACGGTCAACACCGCGACGGCACCGACAAGTACGGTCCAGAATCGCCAATCGCCGTTCCATTGCGAGAAGAAGCTGGCCGCGACGATGATGCCGGCCAAACCGACCGCGATCAGTAGCAAAGACGGCACCGACAGGTATCCCTGTTCACCGTGGCGAATATCAGGAATGGTCGCAAAACCAAGCAGGAAGGAAATCACGAGGAACGGAATCATAGCGTAGAAGATCCAATGCCAGTCGAGGAATTCCATGACCAATCCGCCGAACACCGGACCGATGGCCGGCGCGGCGCAGGTTACGAGGCTGACCAGGCCGAGCATCATGCCGCGCTTGTGGAACGGAGCCTTTTCCAGAATGATGTTGGTCAACAGCGGCAGTGAAACACCTGTGCCAAGCGCCATGATGAGTCGCGCTGCGAGCAGCATCGGAAAATTCAGCGCAAGCGCACCGACCACGGTACCAGCCGAGAACAGTATGATGGCGGTGACGAACAGCGATTTCGTCGGAAAGCGACGCACCATGAACGGCGAGGTCGGAATCGCCACCGAAAGCAGCAGAAGATAGCCCGTGGTGAGCCATTGCACCACATCGGCGCTGATGGAGAACTCCTCCATCAGCGTGGAATAGGCGATATTCAGCGATGTTTCGGACAGAATGCCCAGAAACGTCAGGATGGCGAGCGCCACCACCACGATGGTGAGCTTTCCTTCGCTCATGTATTCGCCGTTCCGGGACTCCTCCCGATCCGCTTCCATTGGCCGTTCCTTCAGTTTTCCGTTTTTCGCCATGTTGTATGATTCCTCTCTTTTCAACCTTCCGGCATGTGTGGGCGCATGGTTGCCATGCGGCGTGAATGCGGGTCCGACCTGCTGTACGATCTGCCGTACGGACTATTGTTTCGTCGCTGTATTCGGCTGTGGTCCTCCGTCAGCCATCAGCATTGCGATGCGTGCCGGCCAGGTGTCGGCCACCTGGGTGGTCCATTCCCCTCCCCGGTCCGCATCCATCAGCCGGTGCATGGTCTGCAATGCGGCGACGGTGGTTGCGGCGTCCTGCGGATCGATGCCGGATAGCACTCCGCGTAGATGTTCATGGAATTGGTGCACATACAGTTCGCGGATTTCCTCGGCCGGTTCGGTCAGGCTCAACGTCACCGCACGACCGTCGGTTTCGGATGCGTGTTTGACCACGAGTCCTTTGCCGACCAGTTCGTTGACGAGTTTGGTGATGCTCGGTGCGGTCACGCCCAGGAAGGCGCTGACGCCGCTGACCCTTGCCACCGGAGTCGGGGTTTCGGCTTGATGATTGAGGTTCCAGATGGCATCGATGACGTGCACGTGCCGTGGTTTCATGTTTTTCGGCAGTTCCGGCAGCATTTCGGTGATGCGTTTCGCCGCCCAGCATGCGTCGATCAGATCACGTACATCATCCAATGACAGTTGCCGCGTATCCTGCGATTGCGTCATGACACCTCACATATCGTTACCAATAGTCATTACTAAGGGTAAGTATATGAGTATTCTGGACAACGGATACGTTTTCTACGTCAAATTTTGCGACGCATCGCAGAATCGTCCATCAACAGAAAAAGGCGTGCACCCACAGGATGCACGCCTGAATTTCCCGAAAAGACTTAGATCCTTCCACTACGCACGACGACCGGCAAGCTCCTCGCCAATCCGACCGATGCGTCCGTCGAGATCATAGAAAAACAGCAACACGGTCATGACCACGACCATGGCGACCGGCACCCATACGAAGGTGTTGACCATGGCGGATACGGTCCCGGCGGACTGCGTGGCGAGGGATCCGTCATAGCCACTGACGCCGAGGATCCATGCGATGGCCGCCGAAGAGACACCCATGGCCACCTTCATGGAGAAACTCGATGAGCTGAATACAATGCCGTCGGAGCGTACACCGCTTTGCCATTCGCCGTATTCCACCACATCGCCGCTCATGGCGTTGAGCGCCGCGTTCATCGGGACGATGCCGACCATGCGCACGATGATGGAGATGAAGAACACCCACAGGTTGCTTGGATCGATGAACACCAGCAGGCTGCCGGCCGCCACCAGAACGAGACCCGCCATCGAGGAATTGCGCTTGCCGAATTTGGCCACGAGAGGTCCAGCGAACGGCAATCCGATGACCATCGGAATGACGGTGGCCAGACCAATCACCGCGGTCAGGTTGGAGTTGCCGAGCACATACTTGGCGATATAGGCGGCCATGCCGTTGGCGATGCCGTTGTAGATCCACAGTGCAAAATTCAGACCGAGCGTAAGCCACCAATACTTATTGCGCACCAGCGCTTTGAAATGGCCGCTTACAGGAACCTTGCCGCCAGATCCATCCACACCACCGACCGATTCCTTGGAAGTGACTTCACGAGTGTTCGCGAAGGTGAACCAGTAGCCGAACGGAATCATGACGGCGATCACACCGAAGAAGACGCTCCAGCCGATCGACGAGCCTCCGAACGCGTTCACCACCGGCATGGCAAGCACATACACCAGCATGGCGCCCACGTTGGCGATGGTCATGCGGAAAATGTTGAGCTGCGTCTTCTCCCCGGAGTCTGATGTCAGCAGCGATGTGAGCGAGGCATATGAGACGTTCACCGTCGAGTAGGCGACGTTGACGATCACATACACGACCCACGCATAAATCACGCCCGCCAGGGAATTACCGAACGGATCGAGGAACAGGAACAGGAACGCCACGCCGTAGGCGATGCCACCGAATAGCATCCACGGGCGCGCCTTGCCCCAACGGGATTCGGTTTGATCGACCAGAATACCGACGGTCAGATCCCAGAAGGCCACGACCAGACGCACGATGAGCAGCATGGATGCGACCATGGACGGGGAGAGCCTAACCACGTCCGTATAGAACATGGTCAGATAGGTAGCCATGGCGATGTTGCCGATGGACGTCCAGAAATCGCCCATACCGAATGCGAATTTCGTCAGGAACGTCAGTTTGCCTTGGGATTTGGTGGTTGCGGACATAGTTCTTTCCTCATGCCTCTGTCACGAAATGAAATGGAATGCACGATAAGCCCCTCCCTCTAGCAAAGGAGGGGCAAAATGCAACGATCAGGCCTTGCTGATTCGCACGGCCATGTACTGGCGGCCAAGGTCGACGTGCACGGACCCCTCACAGACGCCCGGCAACGTTTCGACGGTCATGTTCCACGTGTCGATCACGTCGACTACGTAGGACGAACCCGCCGGCAGCGGAATCTCACGATATTTAGGACGGAACCAGCCGAAATAGATCAGTTGGTAATCATCGCCGCTGCGCAGCACGGGGACATCCCAATATTGCGCGGCTTTTTCAAGTGCGGGAGCCACATTCACGGAACCATTGATCGGATTGGCGATCGGCCATGACTGGTCGGCATCAAAATCACCATCCAGCGGAGCCGCGTCGAGCGGAACATCGTCGAAGATCGAGCGCATGAAGGCGATACGCGCCGGAGCGTCGCCATGCAGCTCACCACCATGCGCCCACCAGATCTGTTCGCCTTCGTCGATGAACGTCTCGCCGTGGGTCACATAACCGCCACGCATGGCACCTTCCCAGAAGCGACGCATGAGCTCTTCGCCGGTCAGGTTGCCCCAGCCCCAATAGATGTTGCCTTCGTATCCCGGTTCATCGCATACGACCGGCTTGCCGTAGGCCTTGCGCCAGTCCGAGATGCATTCGGTGGTTCGGGTCACGTCCACACGCTGGATGGAGCAGTGCGTGCACCACGGTTCGTTGTAGTCGTAGATCGGAATGCAGTTGTGGATGGAACGCAGGTGTCCGAACGCGTCGTTGGACATAACCACCCGTGCGCATTCACGCCAGTCCTCAAGCGATTTCTGCGGCATGAGGTCGTATTCGTTGGCCATCGACCACCACACGTTCCTGTAGGCGCCGTATCGGCGGGCCATGTAGGCGAGATACATCTCGTCTTCGGCCTTGGTCATCTTGGAGAAACCCCAGTCCGGCTTGTCGTACGGATGTAGCAGGATGATATCCGCTTCAATGCCGAGTTCGTCGAGCTGACCGATGCGGAAGTCGAGATTCTCGAAGAACTCCTCGTTGAAACGGGTACGGTCGAAGCCGGTTTCACGAGTGCCCGGATAGGCGTAGGCCCAAGGATCGGCGGTGTTGAAATCATAGAATTTCGGGAACACACACATGCGAATCTTGTTGAACGGCGCCTTGGCGAGCGTGGCGACGGTACGGTCCTGCACCTCGGCCGGCTGGCTCACCCACGCATAGCAAGTGGTGCCGTAAGGCTGGTACGGGGTACCGTCCTCGTAGGAGAAGCGATATTTAAGTTCGCTGCCATAGGCTTCGCCGGCCTTGCCGGAAAGCGCTTCGGATGCGGTAAGCACGCGACCGTGGTTGCCTCGCGACGCCGAAGTCACGGTGAATTCGCCCTTCCGTCCGTCGAGCGCGGAATCAGAGCTGTGGGTCACGAACGACCAGAGGCCTTCCGTAGATGCCATGAAACGCACGGAATAGTTGCCGTCGCCCCTGTAGAATCCGCCGACCGAGACCACCTGACCGGTTTCGGCATTGGTGAAGTCCGCCGAAAGCGTCACATCCTGATATGGGTTGCCTTCCGCGGTTCCGGTGAGATCGATTTCGAACAGTCGATACTGTTCGACCTGAGTCTTGTGTTCTGCCATGGTTGCCATCCTTCGGTCGGCTGGTGCCGCACGACGACGTGAGGCACGTTTGAACGTGTTGGTCGGTAGTAATCAACAGCAACCGGATACCGGAACAACAATCCGATTGTTATTGATTACTAACCAGTAACTTACTAATCGATAACTTATCTGTCAAACCACGACACACCAACAACCATTCCAACAAACATCAGACGCATCCCACACAGAGCCACGCCGACGGCTACTACCGATAGTCATCCCACTGCGGAGACGGAAACAGATACGCCTCATACCTTTTCCATTCCTCCAGGTAATCCACACCCTCGGGATCGGCCAACCAGCGCCCCTCAAGTCCATACATGGCGGCGTTGGCCAGCTGATAGGCCAGCATGCCATCAACCCCCTCCGGCACATCCCAATCAAATTGCGCGTAGTTGGCCCACAGACCCTTGGTACGCTCCACGAAATACTGATGAGCCGGATGTTCGGCGGACATGGCCTCCGTATTGAGCATCTGGAACAACCTGACCATCTCGGGCTGTCGCACATTCTGCTCAACCGTCACACGCAACGCCTCGGGAACGCGCGGTCTCTGCCCCTCACGGTCGCCACCGGCACGATAACGATTGAGATACTCGACCTCCGCACCCGTCATGTCGTAATAGCGCTCCACCACAAGTACCAGCAAATTGTGCTTGCTTTTCACCCGGTGGATCACCGCAGTCTGCGTCACGCCGATCTCGGACGCAATATCCTGCAAAGACAGACCGCGATAGCCCTTCTGCCCGATCAGCCGCACGGCCACGTCGACGATTTGCCCAAGACGCTCTTCGG
>CAVEVJ010000353.1:0-2069 GCA_963619075.1 Acidaminococcaceae bacterium | reverse complement strand
TGCCCCCGTATCCTCCGACGCAGCGTATGACGCACGGCTGCGCTGCCTGCAGGCGTTGGAATCGCTTTTCCCGTCGCTAGACTCGCCGCAGTCGCCGACCCACCGCGTGGGAGGCGCCTTCTCCAACGACTTTGCGTCGGTACGCCACCCCTCGCGCATGATGAGCCTCGACGACGTGTTCTCCCTCGAAGAGCTGAAGGACTGGTACGACGGCATTCTGCGCGGACTCGACTGGCCGGAATCGAAACCTCTGCCGATGAGCTGCGAAGTCAAGATCGACGGGCTCGCGCTGAACCTCATCTACCGCAACGGCGTGCTCGAACAGGGCCTGACGCGCGGCGACGGCGTGACCGGTGAGGACATCACGCTCAACGTGCGCACCATAGCCGGCATTCCGCAGAGCCTCGCCGGACCGGAAGTGGACATTCCCGAATTCGTGGAGATCCGCGGCGAGGTGTTCATGCGCTGGGACGATTTCCGTACATTGAACGCCGAACACGAAAACGCGGGGAAGGCACCCTTCGCCAATCCGCGCAACGCGGCGGCCGGAAGCCTGCGCCAGAAGGATCCGCGCATCACCGCCACCCGAAGGCTCAGCTTCTACGCGCACGGCATCGGCACGCTGGACTGGGGCACCGGCCCGCACGGCCACGACGAGATAGCGGACCAGTCGCAGGCGTATGAACTGTATGGAAAATGGGGAGTGCCGGTCTCGCCTCACAACCGCGAGGCCGCGTCGTTCAGCGAAATACTGGACATGATCGACTATTACGGCGACCATCGTTCCGATATCGAACACGCGCTCGACGGCATCGTCGTGAAGGTGGACGATCTGGGATTGCAGCGTGCGCTCGGCGCCACGTCGCGCGCCCCACGCTGGGCCATCGCCTACAAGTATCCGCCAGAAGAGGTCAACACCGAGCTGCTCGACATCACCGTGCAGGTGGGCCGTACCGGGCGGGTGACCCCGGTGGCGTTGCTCAAACCCGTGTACGTGGCCGGGTCGACCGTCT
The DNA here is from genome assembly GCA_963619075.1 of Acidaminococcaceae bacterium. Taxonomy (GTDB): domain Bacteria; phylum Actinomycetota; class Actinomycetes; order Actinomycetales; family Bifidobacteriaceae; genus Bifidobacterium. The sequence continues at coordinate 1,056 of CAVEVJ010000353.1, read as the reverse complement.
CTCGCACCACGTTGCACAACCCGTTCGAGGTGGAACGCAAGGGCGTGCTCATCGGAGACACCGTCGTGGTGCGCAAGGCCGGGGACGTGATCCCGGAACTCGTCGGCCCCGTATTGGAACGGCGCAACGGACGGGAGGAATCGTTGCGCCGGTTCGTCATGCCGGACGCCTGCCCGAGCTGCGGAACCGCATTGGCCCCGGCCAAGGAGGGGGACAAGGACATCCGCTGCCCGAACGTGGAATCATGCCCGGCGCAGCTGACCGAACGCATCATCAACCTGGCGTCGCGCAAGGCGTTCGACATCGAGCATCTCGGCGACCAGTCGGCCATAGCGCTGAGCAATCCGGAGGAGGACCGTCCCGACACGGTGGACACCTACGCGCCGAACATCACCGAAATCATCGTGAGGCCCGGCGAGGAGCCCGAGCCGTACGAGCCTGTGGAAGGACTCGAGCTTCCCTCACCGCAGACGCCCGTGCTGTCCAGCGAGGCGGGACTGTTCTCGCTGACCGCGGAACAGTTGAAGGACGTGCGCGTATGGCGTGAGGCGCCCATCATCGAAATCCATGAAACCAAGGGTGCGGACGGCAAAACGAAGAGGACCCGCAAACGCGTCGGCGGATCCGGACTATGGCACCAGGTGCCAGCGTTCTGGACATCCCCGACCGCGGCGCGCAAGCGCAGGAACACGTCCGTCGACGCACCCGCCGACGGCATCGCGGACCGGTATGCGCAATACGACGTTCCGCAGGACGCGGTGGTGATCCGCGAGGAAGCCAAAACGTCACGTGCGGGTGTGGTGAGCGTGCAGCCCATATACATCCGCCCGGCCGAGAACACGAGGAAGATGCTCGACGAAATGAACAAGGCCAAGCATGCGGACCTATGGCGCGTGCTCGTGGCATTGTCCATCCGCAGGCTCGGACCGCCGACCGCGCGAACCATCGCCAACGCGTTCGGATCGCTCGACGCCATCGAGCGTGCGAGCGCGGAGGAACTTTCGCAAATCGACGGCATCGGACCGGAGATCGCCGAATCCGTGGTCAACTGGTTCG
>CAVEVJ010000352.1:0-2169 GCA_963619075.1 Acidaminococcaceae bacterium | reverse complement strand
CACCCACCGCATAGACCTCGTCCACACCAAGAATCGCACAAGTGGCGAGAATGGTCTTATCCGGCAGACCATCAGCGTTGTTGCGGCTCGGCGGCGTGGCGATGGCCAGGGACTCAACACCGGCGGCCTGAGCCGGCACGACGTTCATAATGACCGAACTCGGGTACACTGCCTTGCCGCCCGGCACATACAGGCCGACACGCTGCACCGGAATCCAACGCTCGGACACACGCGCACCCTCAGCCAGATCAGTATGGAACGGCGCGGGAACCTGAGACTCGGAAACAGCACGGGAACGACGCACGGACTCCTCGATCGCAGCACGGACCTCAGGATCAAGCTCGTCAACGGCAGCCTTCATAGCCTCCACCGGAACACGCAGATTCTCCGGACGAATATGATCGAACTTCTCCGCGAAATCACGAAGGGCCGCAGCACCGCGGGCCTTGACGTCATCGAGAATCGGCTGCACAAGCTCCGTAGCCTCATTAGTGCCCATTTCGGCACGAGGCATGGCGTCCAGCATTTCGGCACGGGTCAGCTTCTTACCGCGCAGGTCAATGATTCGCATATAGTTTTCTTCGCTCATAACGCCCCATGGTAACAACGTCAAGTCACGAAAGCCCATAAAACCCGCCTGTTCAGCCGCATTGTGAGACATCCGCATTGTGGTGCGTTACGAAGAAATCGTTACATTGCGATGCTAGCTTGCACAACTAATCAATCCCGAATCACGACGGCAAGGAGACCCGACATGTCTCAACAAACACCTACCTCGGCCGAAACCACGACACCCAAACCCAAGTTCTTCTACGGATGGTGGATCGTCATCGGCGGATTCATGATGATGTGCACCTGCTACACGACGTTCGTCAACTGCTCGTCACTGTTCCAGGCACACATCGTCTCCGACCTGCATATGACCATCGGCCAATACAACACCGGAACCGCACTCGCCTCCCTGATCTCCATCGTGGCCACGCTGTTCATGGGTTCGCTCATCGACAAACTCGGAGCACGTCAGATAGCGTCGTTTCTGGTGATTCTCTCCGCGCTTCTGCTATTCGGATACTCCGCAGTCAACGCCGCGTGGCAGATATACGCCCTCGCCGCGATTTCCGGCACTTTGATCACCTCCGGCGTCCGCCTGTTCATTTCCGTGGTTGTGACCAACTGGTTCAACCTCAAGCGAGGTCTGGCGGTGTCCGCGGCATTGTGCGGCTCCGGTTTCGGAGGCATGATCCTCTCCCCCATCACCAGCACCGTGATCGCCAATTACGGATGGCGTACCGCATATGTGGTTCTCGGTGTGATCTGCCTGGTGGCGGCCCTGCCGATTCCTGTCATCTTCTTCCGCACCAAGCCGAGCGAGAAGGGTCTGCTGCCTCTTGGCGCAGAATTGAGCGACGAGGAGATTCGGGAAGCCGAACGCAAGAGGGGCCATTCACTGTCCGAGGTGAACGTGGCCGTCGGCTGGAAGGTTCTGCGCAAGCATGCCGGATTCTGGCTTCTGGTGCTGGGATTCCTGTTCGTGGGCGTCATCAATGGCGCCGTTTCGGTGAACATGGTTTCCAACATGACATCCGTCAACAACGATGGCACGGAAGTGATCACCGGTGGCCACAGTGTGGTCTGGGCCGGCTACATCATGTCGCTGTACATGGGCGTGGTGCTCGTCGCAAAGGTCGCGCTTGGCTGGATCTTCGACCGTTTCGGCATGGTGGCCGGCGCACTTGTCGGCTCCGTCTCCTGCCTGCTGGCTTGTTTCTTCCTGTGCTTCCCGTCCACTGATTGGGGTCCGATCCTTGCCGCTGTTTTCTACGGCATCGGCACCTGCACCGCAACCATCGGTCCCTCCATTATGATTTCCCACGAATACGGACGTCGTGATGTCGGCAAGCTGACCGGCATCGCCATCGCGGCAACCGCGCTTGGCGGCATCATCGGCGCCATCGTCTCCGGTGTGGCGTTCGACGCGGCATTGTCGTTCGCTCCCGCATGGATCATCGGCATCGCATGCTCGGTGCTCATGAGCTTGGCCCTCACCGCTTCCGCACTGATGGCCAAGGGCGTGGTCACCAAGTGCATCGCCAACGGCGCACCCCGCATCGATGTGGAAGGAAACATCATCGAGGAGGTCTGAGGTACCGAGAACAAACACTCCTAATG
>CAVEVJ010000351.1:0-2258 GCA_963619075.1 Acidaminococcaceae bacterium | reverse complement strand
CCATGATGTAGTTCAGGGAGTCCTTGTTGGACTTCATCTTCGGAGCGAAGCCGCCCTCGTCGCCCAGACCAGTGGCCAGGCCTTCCTTCTTCAGGACGTTCTTCAGGGTGTGGTAGACCTCGACGCCTGCACGCAGAGCCTCGCTGTAGGTCTCGAAGCCGTACGGGGAGATCATGTACTCCTGGATGTCGGTGGCGAAGTCAGCGTGAGCGCCGCCGTTCATGATGTTCATGTTCGGAACCGGCAGGGTGTGGCCGTTGGTGCCGCCGATGTAGCGGTACAGCGGCTGGCCTGCGGACTCAGCGGAGGCATACAGAGCAGCCAGAGACACGCCGAGGATGGCGTTGGCGCCCAGACGGCCCTTGTTCGGGGTGCCGTCGAGCTCGATCATGACCTCATCGAGAGCACGCTGATCGGAAGCGTCCATGCCAATGATCTTCGGAGCGATCTCTTCGTTCACAGCCTTGACTGCGTTGAGAACACCCTTGCCCATGTACACGGACTTGTCGGCATCGCGACGCTCCCAAGCCTCGGCTTCACCGGTGGAAGCGCCGGACGGAACGAGGCCCAAGCCCTGAGCACCGTCTTCGGTGTCGAGAACGACCTGAACGGTCGGGTTGCCGCGGGAATCGAGAATCTGACGCGCGTAAACGCTTTCAATTACTGCCACAACTACTCCTTATAAACGTTAGGTTGTGATGACATTGCCTAGAATAGTGCGTTTTATGGACGTATGGCAACTTTTCGACACGTCGTATGTTAGCGCTCACACATCCGTGTCGAAAACATTGCCGAGCACTTATCCACGCGGCTGCGGTTTCCAATCCAGGTCGTCGAGCAGCTGGCTCGTCCAGCCGACAACCTCATCCGAACTCATCGGCTTGGATCCAAGCGACCCGACGAACGGCGTCGGAATGATATACGTCTTGGTCACGGGACGGTACTGAATGCCCTTGTAGATTCTGGCCATGCGCATCTGGACGGACTCACGCGGATCGAACTTCGCGACACGGACGTTACGCCCCTGCGCGATGACTTCGGTTATGCCCAGCCTTCTCGCTTTGAAACGAAGACGTGCCACGTCGAACAAAGCCTCGAATTCCACGGGAGGCTTGCCGTAACGGTCCTTGAGCTCGTCGCGCAATTCGGCGAGGTCCTCCTCAGTGCGGGCTCCGGCCAACTTGCGGTAGGCCTCCAGACGCAGTTTGTCCGAATCGATGTAATCGACCGGAATGGACGCCTCGATGGGCAGATCGATGCTGACGGCGACGGACTCCGTACGATCCGGTTCCTTGTAACGTTCGACCGCTTCGGAGACCATACGGACGTACAGGTCGAAACCAACCCCCTCGATATGTCCGCTCTGCTCATCTCCCAAGAGATTGCCCGTGCCACGCAGCTCGAGATCCTTCATGGCCACGTCGAAGCCGGAACCCAATGAAGTGTTCTGGGCGATGGTGGTCAGGCGGTCGTGCGACTGCTGCGTCATGGGTTTGATCGGATCGTACAGGAAGTACGCATACGCACGCTCCCTACCGCGGCCGACTCGTCCGCGCAGCTGGTGCAGCTGGCTCAGTCCGAAACGGTCGGCATGGTCGACGATCAACGTGTTCGCGTTGGAAATATCCAGACCCGTTTCGATGATCGTCGTGCAGACCAGCACGTCGATGTCGCGATGCCAGAAATCACGGATCACACCATCAAGCTGCTTCTCCCCCATCTTGCCGTGCGCTATGCCGACATGCGATTCAGGGACCAGCTCATGGATCTTCGCCGCAACGGCCGCGATATCCTGGACACGGTTGTGCACGTAGAACACCTGACCGCCACGAAGCAGTTCTCGACGGACGGCCGCGGTGATCTGCGCGTCCTCGTAGGCACCGACGTAGGTCAGCACCGGCAGACGATCCTCAGGAGGTGTGGCCAAGGTCGACATCTCGCGTATGCCGGTGACCGCCATCTCCAGTGTACGGGGAATAGGCGTAGCCGACAGGCTCAACACATCCACGTTCGTGCGCAGCGCCTTCAGCGTCTCCTTGTGTTCCACGCCGAAACGCTGTTCCTCATCGATGATCACCAAACCGAGATCCTTGAATTTGACCTTCGGATTGAGCAGTTTGTGCGTTCCGATGACCACGTCCACGGAACCTTCCTCAATGCCTTTGATGGTTTCGTTGATCTCTTTGGCGGTTTGGAAACGGCTCATCGCCGCCACATTCACCGGGAAGCCTTCAAAACGTTCCGTGAAGGTCTCGAAA
>CAVEVJ010000350.1:0-2569 GCA_963619075.1 Acidaminococcaceae bacterium | reverse complement strand
AGGGCATCCTGATCGTCCTTGAGATCCCCGAGCAGCGAATCGAAACTGCCGCGATGAGCGAGCGCACCGGACGTGATGACCGGGTATGCGAGCATCAGGGCGTTCGGACGGACGGCATCCGGGGCGTATCCGTGCGCGGCGAGCACGTCGTCGCTGGCGGAAGTGGCGAGATTCGCGGCGAGATGGCCACCTGCGGAGAATCCGATCACCGCAATCGCGTCCACGTCCACATGCCATTCGTCGGTATGTTCGCGAATCTGCCTCATCGCTTCGGCGGCTTCCAGCAGTGCGACCGGGAAGACGGACGGCTTCACGGAATACCGCAATACGAAAGCGTTATAGCCGGCGGCCAGGAATCGCATGGCGATAGGCTCGGCCTCGCGGTCGGACGTCATTTCGTAGCCTCCGCCGGGAATCACCAATATGGATGGACGCTTGCGATTGGGGTCGATTTCTTCGCTGTTGTCGAGGCAATATCCGACGAATTTGGCGGTGCTGCCGTCAATGCCGGGAATGGTGGTTTCGAAATACTGCATAAGTGTGGTCCTATTCGAAGAGGGCGTGCGAGAAGTCATAGTTTCCCGCACGCCCAAATTGTAATCGTCGTTAATGTCGTGTCAGATGTCGTGTCAGAACGTGACGGCAACTTCCACGGTCTTGGCTCCGTCGGTCGGGACGGGCACGACATTGCCGTCGAGCTGTTCGCCGTTTACGCTTACCGTACGCTCGCCGGTGCGCTTCATGGCGATGCGGTAGGTCACGTCACGGAATACGCGGGTCACGGTCAGGTCGTTGAATTGCTCCGGCAGATGCGGTTCGATGGCCAGGCCGTCGAGCGTCGGGCGCACGCCCAGCAGATACTGGGACACGTCCACGAACGTCCAAGCGGCGGTGCCGGTCAGCCAGGAGTTCTTGCCTTCGCCCGGGGTCGGGGCTTCCGGTCCGGCCACCATCTGGCAGTAGACGTACGGCTCCACCTTGCGGATGTCGGACTTGTCTTCCACATAGGCGGGGCAGTTGCGCTGGTAGACGGCGAAGGCTTCCTCGTTGTTGTCGGCCAACGCGTTGGCGATGGAGATCCACGGGTTGTTGTGGCAGAAGATGCCGCCGTTCTCCTTGTATCCGCGCGGATAGGACGAGATTTCGCCCAATTCGATGCGGTAGGTGGAGTAGGCGGGGGCGAGGATGGCGGTGCCCCAATCGCAGGTCAGCTTGTCCTTCACGGACTTCAGCGCCTGCTGGGCCTTGCCGTCGTCGAGGCCGATGCCGGCCATCACGCACATGCCCTGCGGTTCGATGTAGATCTGGCCTTCGGTGTCTTCGTGGGTGCCGACCTTGCGCGAATAGGCGTCATAGGCGCGCACGAACCATTCGCCGTCCCAGCCGGCGGTCTTGACAGCTTCGGAGACCTGGCCGATTTCCGCACGCACGGTGGCGGCTTCGGCGGCCACTTCAGTGTCGGTCATGCCGGTGAGCTGGCCGTAATGTTCGATGATGTCGGCGTACTGGCCGCCGTACAGCACGAACATGCCGCCGATGAACACGGATTCGGCGACGCCCGTGTCATTGTTCTCCACGGTCTGGAAGCTCTCGCCCGGGGTGTCAGAGAAGCAGTTGAGATTCAGGCAGTCGTTCCAGTCGGCGCGGCCGATCAGCGGAATGCCGTGCGGTCCCTTGTGGTTGATGGTGAAGTTCACGGAACGGCGCAGGTGCTCAAGCAGCGGCTCCTCGGAACCTTCGACGTTGTTGAAGGGCACCGGTTCGGTCAGGATCGACGTGTCTCCGGTCTCGGCCAGGTAGGCGTTCACGCCCGCCACGAGCCACAGCGGATCATCGTTGAAGCCGCCGCCGATGTCGGCGTTGCCCTTCTTGGTGAGCGGCTGGTACTGGTGCCATGCGGAACCGTCCTCCAGCTGGGTGGATGCGATGTCGATGATGCGCTGGCGTGCGCGGTCCGGAACCAGGTGCACGAATCCCAGCAGATCCTGGTTGGAGTCGCGGAAGCCCATGCCGCGGCCCATGCCGGACTCGTAGTAGGAGGCGGAGCGGGACATGTTGAAGGTGACCATGCACTGGTACTGGTGCCAGATGTTCACCATGCGGTCGAGTTTCTCGTCGCCGGACTGCACGCTGTAGGTGGTCAGCAGGTCGGTCCAGTAGTTGTTGAGCTCGGACAGCGCGGCTTCGACCTGTTCGACGGTGGCGAAGTTGCGGAACAGCTCGTGCGCGGGCTTCTTGTTGATGATGCCCACCTTGGCCGGATCGTTCGGATCCTCCCACTTGTTGTCTTTGCTGACTTCGATGTAGCCCAGCATGAACACGAGCGACTTGGTTTCGCCCGGTTCGAGTTCCACGCGCACGCGGTCGGCGGCGATTGGGAACCAGCCGTGGGCCACGGAATCGTGGGCCTGGCCTTCGGAGATGACCTGCGGGGTGTCCCAGCCGTTGAACTTGCCGAGGAATTCGTCACGGCTCGTGTCGAAGCCCACGACGGGGGAGTTGACGGCGAAGAACGCGTAATGGTTGCGGCGTTCCTTGAACTCGGTCTTGTGGTAGATCAGGGTGGCGT
>CAVEVJ010000349.1:0-13513 GCA_963619075.1 Acidaminococcaceae bacterium | reverse complement strand
CTTCTCCAAAGCGTTCAAGGAGCGTTTCTCCGAAACCCCCGCATCCTTCCGCCGCGGACGTTTGCATGCGAATCGTGAGGAATAGCGGAAACGCGAAAATGTATGTCGCTGAAACAAACGGGCGATGCGTCGGCGCTTAGCGGAAGAGCTCGTCATGACTGCCGGTGCGTTCGAAGAATGCGACTTTGCCGTTCGACGACCAAATCACCAGCCAGTCTCCGGCATTCGCTACATGGCACTCATGGCGTCCTTTCCATGCGCCGGGCAGCATATGCATGTTATGGCGGCGACGTAGCTCCTCCAGTGTCTCCGGGGTGTTCTCCAAAATCAAATCGATGACTTTCTCGAGTTCGGAAAGATTCCAGTTACGTCGCTTGGCGTTCTTTTTCAGATCTCGGCTGAAAGCCTTGGCGAAGTCGGCGGTCAATCGTCCCATCAGGCCATTGCCGCCTCAAGAAGGTCATGTCCGCTGGAGAAGCGTCCTTCTTTGCCCGATGCCATGAATTCGTCCGCTTCCATGATGGCAGTTCGGCTCTCCGCATTGGGCTCTTCGGGAGCGAAGGTCAGCGGAATGCGTCCGGTGTTCACCATTTGCTTGAACATGGCGCGTACCACCGACGAGAGGTCCAGTCCGTAATATTCCGCTACATCAGCGGCGGAACGTTTGAGCTCGTCATCCATCCGTATGGTCAACGTCGATGCACTCATCATCAACCTCACTTATTTGTATGTACATTAGTAATCATTGTATATACATTGTAGTGCACTTGCTATCTTATGTCGGAACGCAACGGATTCGCGAACGTGAAGTCCTTCTCCAAAGCGTTCAAGGAGCGTTTCTCCGAAACCCCCGCATCCTTCCGCCGCAAAACACGTCACAAAACGACGTTATAGCGTCAAAAAATGACGCAATAGGTCATTCTGTGCATCCATATGCTTGAACCACTTCCGTTAAGTTGCCGTCAAAAGCGACGGCGGTCGCAACAAAGCGACAGGCGGAGAGAATAGCGAAGGAGCAAGAAATGAGTGACGCAACCACTGCCGCGACGCAGGTCGGCAAACCTGATCCGTACGCGCAGCTGCCGCAATCCGGTCCGAAGAAAGTGATGCTGAAGGGAGCGATCCTCTCACTGGCGCTGCTGCTGCAGAGCATTTCCGTGACGGCCGCCGTGGTGTCGAGCCTGAAGCAGGACTTTCCGAACGCTTCCGCCATGGAGCTGCAGTGCTTCGTGACGGTTCCGGTTCTGGGCAATATCATCGCCACATTGATCGGTGGACGCTTCGCCACCAAGATCGGCAAGAAGAATCTGTGCATTATCGGCACGCTGCTGTGCTTCGTTGGCGGTTTCTTCCCGATGTTCATTCCGATTCTCGACGGTCAGACCGCGCTTCGCGTGCTTGCAGGCTTTGGTCTCGGTCTGATTCAGCCGTTGTCCGCGTCGCTGATCGTCGACTGCTTCAAGGGTAAGGAAGCCGATACCCTCATGGGCTTCCAATCCTCTGCCGTTGGCCTGGGCGCGACCATCATCTCTTCCACGATCGCCGGCGTCATGTCGTTCGATTGGCACTACTTCTACTACGTGTATTTCTTCGCGCTGGCCGTTACCGTGATCGTGCTGTTGTTCATTCCGAACGCCGTGAACGATCTTGGACGTGAGACCGCCGAAACCGCCGGAGACAAGCCGAAGCGCAAGAAGATGCCGTTGTCTGCCTATTTCGGCATGCTGCTGCAGATTCTCTTCGCCACCGGCTATGGTTTCTACACCATCAACCTGTCGCTCGCCGCCGAAGAGACGGGCACCATCACCGCGGTGCAGGCTGCGACCGTCATCACCATCATCTCCGTTTCCTCGCTGATCGGCGGCCTGTTCTTCGGCCTGGTCAAGAGCTTCACGGGCATGTGGATCGGCGTGATCGCCATCGCCATGCAGGGTGCCGCGCTGCTGATCTGGGGCAACACCACTTCGCTGGGCGCATGGTATGCGGCTGGTGTGCTGCTTGGCGTCGGTTTCTGCTGGTTCATGCCGTATATCAACATTCTTGTCAATGAGCAGACCGATCCGTCGATCTCCGCTCAGGCCACGTCGTACGCCTTCTTCGGCAACTCCATCGGTTCGTTCATTCCGCCGTACGCCTTCGCCCTGTTGGGCGCGGTGACCGGCATTACCAGCCCGTGGAAGTCTCTGAACATGGGCGCATGCTTCATGGGCGTGGTTATCGTGCTGATCGTCATCTTCATGCTCAACAACAAGAAGAAGTCCGCCAAGACGGTTGAGGCCTGATTCGTCGCGCCGTTTGGAGCAATTTGGAGCAGTTTGCGAAAAGAAATCTCATGACATATATCGATATTGAACAGATGGTCGCCCCGGCATCCGCGGAACCGCTTAAACCGATTCCGACACCGGTGGATCAGGTGGCTAATTTCCCGCATTCCGACGAGGTTCCGGAGGGCTGCGTGGTCATCAAGGAGGACTTCGCCGACACGTTCTTCTTCTCGACATACATCAGCGAGGAAACCTATGTGACGCGCAAGACCGAAGATGGCGATCTCGATCTGAAGATGACCATCTATACGCCATTCCATGATGATGTGAACATGCCGGACGCCAATCATGAAAACGGATGGCCGGTGGTCGTGTTCATGCGCGGAGCCGCCTTCTTCAAGCCGAATCTGGCCAGTTTCAACAGCCTGTACACGCGATTGTCCGAAAAGGGCTATGCGGTGGTCGTGCCTGAATACAGGCCGAGCACGGTGGCGCCGTTCCCCGCGCAGATGCAGGATTGCAAGACCGCCGTCCGCTACGTACGCCGCAATGCGGAACGTCTCGGTTTCGATCCCGACCGTATTGCCCTGTTCGGCGATTCCGCAGGTGGCCATACGGTGCTGATGGCCGGCTTTACGGGCGATACCGCGCCGGATACGCCGGAATACGCCGAAACCAGCGCCGAGGTTTCCTGCATCGTCGATTGGTATGGCCCGACCGACTTCGTGAAGATGAACTATTACCCGAGTTCGCAGGACCACAATCCCGCCGAATGTCCGGAAGGCATGGAGATCGGCGGTGTGAGTGTATTGGAGAATCCCGATAAGAGCCGCGAGGCCTCACCGATGACGTATCTTTCCGAAGAACGTCCGACACCGCCGACGCTGATCATGCATGGCGGCCGAGACCTGTTGGTGCCGTTCAATCAAAGCTGCCGCCTGTATGCCACCATGCGGGCTCTCGGCAAGGATGCCACCTTCTACAAGCTCGACAACGCCAGCCATGCCGCTTACGGATTCCGCGGCGACCAGGCCATCGGTCTGGTGCTCGACTGGTTGAAGGAGCGTCTGTAGCCCGAAAGTCACGCGTGCGCGTTCGAGAGGGTTCAGCTCGGGGTGAAAATCGAGTGGAGGCAACGCTTTCCTGACATTTTCGTCACGCGATTCTCAGGAAATTGGCAGGTGGAAACATCGTTCTTCCAAGACTTACGCGGTTATATAGAACATGTCAGCGGTTACAGCTGCTGGCGAGGTTCCATTAACGGTGAACCCCATAACTGAACCCTTCTTCTCTCTTCTCTCTCAGCCGGCGGCCTTCTCTCCGCCGGCTTTCTTCTTTTTCGGCCGGTTGCGTTGGTCGGTTGTGATGTCCGGTTGTGATGGCCGGTTATGATGTCTGGTTGCGATGGCCGGGTGCGTCAGTTGCGTCGACGGCAATCTCGACGGCATCTTTGACGGCAATCCCGGCCGTTACGCTCAGCAGCGTTCGTAAGAGAAACGGCGCAGACGGTTGAAGCACTCCACGCTTTCCTCAAGCCACGGCATGCCGATCACAAACACATGTCCCAAAGTCTCATGACGGCGCGGCTTCGGGTCGAACAGTTCGAAATCGGCTCCCTTGCGGGCAAGCGCGGCGGCAAATGCCAGATTGTCAGCCTCCAGGAAGTCGTCTCCGCAGGTCACGATGAACAGCGGCGGCAGATCCACATTGAATGCCAGACCCTCCGCGGTGAGGAACTTCGGGTCGGCGGCCTCAAGTCCGCTGAAGAACTCCACACCCAGCATGTTTTCCAAGCCGATGCGACGGTTGGGGTCATAGCCCACCGTAAGTTCGGATCCCATCGTCTCCAGAGAAGCGGAACTGTAGGCGCCGCATACCGGAGCGGCGCCTGCGAATCCGATTCCGGACGGTTCGTCGATGCCGAACGCGGCGGCGGCTTCGGCGTTGTTCTCAATCGCCAGCGTAAGCAGCGTCAAAGCGCCGCCCGCGGAATCGCCGGTCAGGAACACGCCATTCGGATTGACCGGGTAATCGCCAAGATGCGCTTTGATCCAACGCAAACCGGCTTCGATGTCGGCCAACTGGCCCTTCAGATCGGTCTGCGGCGCCGGACGGTAGTTCAATGAGAACACGGCGAATCCGGTCTCGGCCAGATGCACGTTGAAATTACGGTTCAATTCCTTGTAGCCGTACGTGAAGCCACCGCCGTGAATGTCAATGTACACGGGCAGGGTCTTGCCGCCGCGCACCACTGCCTCATGCGGCAGATACAGATCAAGTAGATGGCCGCGGCATTCTCCGTCTTCCTTGTTGTAGCCGCCGTCAGGCAGGTACGGAATGTCAGCGATCACGTCGATGCTTTCCGGTGTATGCCAGAATTCGGAACGCGGCGTATCCACGGCGATCGCACTGAAACGCATATCCAGAATTCCCTTGACGCGTTCCTCGGAAAGTCCCTCGAGATCGCCGACGGTCTCCGTCCAGGACTCCGCGGCGCGAATCATATCCTCGCTCAAACCGTAAGGCTGCGCGTACTGCATATAAGGGGTGTAGGGGCTTGTCATAGCCGTTGTCCTTTCGTTGAGAAACTGGCTGCGGGCATCGTCGTTGATTCAGCCTGCGGTGTCGTACCGGTTCGACAACCATTATGGGCCGTGCTTAGGAAAACGAAGACACGGGAAACATGCCAGTCCGAAATTTGGCTTGCGTTTTGCTGTGAATTACATGAGTACAATCACAGCGTTAGGAGGTTTTGCGGGGGTAATATGCCCCACACAAGACCGACGTCCAATGCCAACAGGCAAGCAAGTCAAATTTCAAGGGAACGTTACATTATGTACGTCAATCCAAAACGTAATCGCAACACAGGCAATCTCACATGGATTCTGCCATACTGCAAACCTGACCTGTTACGCGTCGCTGGCGCCGTGGTGATGTTCATCATAAGCAGCGCCATGGCGTTGATCATTCCGTTGCTGTCCGGACTCATCGTCGATCATGTGATCATCCAGGGTCGAGCAAACGAGTTGGTGCGACTCTGCGTGATGATGGTGGTCTTCACCGTCGTGCGTATGGCCACGTGCTACGGCTACCAGATGTGGATGGAGCGTTTCGGGCAGAATACGGTATTCCGTTTGGTGAGCGACGAATACGAGAAGCTGCACAATCTTGATTTCACCTACTTCAACCACACGCGTACCGGAGACATCATGAGTCGTTTGACCTCCGACACCGATGCCATCCGTCACGCATTGAGCTGGCTGAGCTATCAGGTGCTCGGTGCCGTGGTCATGTTCGTCGGCGCGCTCGCCATGATGTTCACCATCGACTGGCGACTGGCTCTGGCGCTCGCCTGCGTCACACCATTCATCTTCATCCTCACGAACAAACTGTCGAAGCGCGCGCATCCGTTGTTCTTCGCCATTCGAAACTCTTTGGCGGGAATGAACTCGATGGTCGAAGAGAACATCGAAGGCAACCGCGTGGTCAAAGCGTTCGTGCGCGAGCCGTTCGAAACCGAGAAATTCGACGAACACAACGACGACTATATGCGACGCAATATGGCGCTCGCGTACAACAGCCGCAAGTACATGCCGTGGCTTGACGGACTTGGCTTCTCCCTGCAGCTCATCACGCTCGGACTGGGTGGTTTCCTCGTAATCAAGGGGCATATGACCCTTGGTGATCTGGTGGCGTTCAATTCGTACCTGTGGATGGTCGACGGCCCGGTGCGTCAATCCGGCTGGCTGATCAACGATTGGCAGCGTTTCAACGCATCCTGCATCAAAATCCGCAAACTGCTCACCGAGCAACCGCGTATCCAGGAAAAGCCGGATGCTCATGAGACCGTCAAACAGGCCGTCGCGATCACGACGCAGGTCGCACTGCAGTCAACACGATTCGACGGAATAATTCCGAACGATCCGGTCGATCGGCAATATGCGGCCAAAACGGATTCGACGAAAATCGCAGGCGACATTGACTTCCAGCATGTCAGTTTCGCCTTCCCCGACGACCCGGCCACGCCAATTCTCAGAGACATCGACTTTCATCTTCCAGCCGGCGCGAAGCTTGGCATTCTCGGTGAGACCGGTTCCGGAAAATCCACGCTCGTCAGCCTCATATCGCGCTTCTATGATCCGACCGCGGGACGTGTGCTCATCGACGGCATCGATGCGCGCGACTGGCCTTTGACCACGCTGCGCTCGCAGGTATGCATCGTCGCGCAGGATACGTTCCTGTTCTCCGACACCATCGGCAGCAACATTGGCTTCGGCGCGGGCGACCAAGGCGAATGCGACGAACACTACATTCGTCAAATGGCAGAAATCGCAGGCGCCGATGACTTCATCCGTAGCATGCCGGAAGGCTACGACACCATCGTAGGTGAGCGCGGCGTCGGTCTATCGGGCGGTCAGAAGCAACGTTTGAGCCTTGCCCGTGCATTGGCCGATAATCCGTCGATTCTGATTATGGATGACACCACCAGCGCCGTCGATATGGAGACGGAAGCCGGCATCCAGCAGCGTCTGCGCGAGATGGATGAGCGCAAGACGATCGTCACCATCGCGCACCGCATCTCATCGGTCAAGGATTCGGATCTGATTCTGGTGCTTGAACATGGCCGTGTCGTGGAACGTGGCACACATGACGAGTTGGTCGCCATGCATGGTCGGTATTGGGGCATCTACCATAAGCAGCTTGGTGTGCAGGCTGGCCGTTCTCATGGTTTCGAAGAGTAAGGAGGAGGGATTATGGCTAAACGTAATACGTTCCGAGAGGACGAAGAGCTGGAGGAACAGGTCAATCTGCGCGATATCCTCCGCATTGGCGTGTACCTGAAACCGTATGCGGGTCGCGTGTTCTGCATCCTTGCGGTGGTCGTGACGATGAGTTGCATCGCGGTGGTCGTGCCGTACCTGACGAAGATCATGATCGACGATGCGATTCCGTCCAAGAATCTTGCGCTGCTTGGCGAGTTGACCGGCTTGCTGGCGGTGCTGATCGTCGTGTATGAATTGGGCCTGCACTACCGTACGGTGGAAATCACGCGTGTCGGCCAGCTGGTGCTCAAGGATATGCGTCGTGATGTTTTCATGCACATCCAGACCCTGCCGTTCAGCTATTTCGATTCGCGTCCCCACGGCAAGATTCTGATTCGTGTGGTCAACTATGTGAATACGCTGTCGGATACATTGAGCTCCGGGCTGATTACTGTGATCTCCGACGTGTTCACGTTCCTGATTACTTTGGTGGTCATGTTCGTGGTCGATTGGCGGCTCGCGTTGTTCAGCCTCGTGCTGTTCCCGCTCCTGATTGCGTGGGTGTTGGGCTTGCACCACATTCAGCGTCATGCCTATCAGGTGTTGTCGAACAAGCAGAGCAATCTGAACGCGTTCATTCATGAGTCGATCGCCGGTATCAAGACCACGCAGACGTTCGCGCAGGAGGATTCGCAGTTCCGTACTTTCCAGGAGCAGCAGAGCGAAGTGCGTTCCTCGTGGATGAGGGCCGTGCATATTCAGTTCCTCATGTGGCCCGGCATCCAGACGATTTCCGCCATGACGATCGCTCTCGTCTACTATGTGGGCGTCTCCGGTTTCGCGGGGGTGCATGTGACCACGGGCGTGCTGATCGCGTTCGTCGGCTATGCGAACAATTTCTGGAATCCGGTGATTAGCGTCAGTAATTTCTACAATCAGTTGATCACCTGTTCCGCGTATCTTGAACGCATTTTCGAGACGTTGGACGTTCGTCCGGAGATTCGTGACGCGGACGATGCCGTCGAACTGCCGCAAATCGAAGGTCGCGTCGATTTCAATGACGTCGTGTTCCGTTACGAGCCGGATGGCCGCAATATCCTCAATCTTGTCGATTTGCATGTCGAACCTGGACATACCGTTGCGTTGGTCGGCCCGACCGGTGCCGGCAAAACGACGATCATCAACCTTCTGTCGCGTTTCTACGATGTTGCCGAAGGCTCTGTGACGATCGACGGCTACGATGTGCGCTCCGTGACGTTGGAGTCGTTGCGCCGTCAGATGGGTGTGATGCTGCAGGATACGTTCATTTTCTCCGGCAATGTACGGGAGAATATCCGTTACGGCAAGCTTGACGCGACGGATGAAGAGATTGAGGCGGCAGCACGTGCGGTGCATGCGCATGAGTTCATCATGAATCTGCCCGACGGCTACGACACCGTGGTGGAGGAACGAGGCTCCACGCTTTCCGCGGGCCAGCGCCAGTTGATCGCGTTCGCGCGTGTGTTGCTTGCAGATCCGCGAATCCTGATTCTCGACGAAGCCACTTCGAATATCGATACTCGTACCGAGGAGGCGTTGCAGGCCGGTCTTAACCATCTGCTCAAGGGGCGTACGAGCTTCATCATCGCGCACCGTCTGTCCACCATCGAGAATGCGGATGAGATCTGCTACATCGACCATGGTCAGATCGTCGAACATGGCAATCATGCTGAGCTGCTGGCCAAGAAGGGCGCGTATTACCGCCTATACGAGTCCCAGTACTCCATGATTAAAGTCTGAGCTTGGCGGGCTATTTTCGCTAGTGCGCCAGAGCGTTTGTTCACTAGTGCGCTAGTGCGCTAGCGCGCCAGTGACTGGCGAAATACGGTCCCTGGGAAACCCTAGTGGGCTATTTTCGCCAGTGACTGGATGTTTCCGGTTTCGGGAAGGCCTCTGAACGAGTCGATTTCGCCAGTGACTGGATAAATCATCCCGTTGAGAGCCCTTCCCGCGGGAGGATTCATCCAGTCACTGGCTATTTTTGTCTTTTGTGAAGCGTCCCAACGGCCCATTTCTCCCAGCCACTGGCGAAATTTGGACTCCGATGGATCCCTCAGCGGGATGATTTCTCCATCCACTGGATATTTCTGGTCTCTAGAAGGGCGCTTAGCGGGCTATTTCCGCCACTGACTGGCGAATTATGTACGTTGATGAAGCGCTCAGCGTCCTATTTCCTCCAGCCGCTGGATAAATCGGTACGGTAAAGACTATCCCAGCGGGCTATTTTCGCCAGCGGCTGGAGGATTCCGGTCTTTGCAGGGCTCCTTAGCGGCATGATTCATCCATTGACTGGCGGAATATGGACCCGGGGAGAGCCTTTAGCGTCCAGATTCCGCCACTGATTGGATGAATTTGTCCTTTGAGGAGCCTTCCAGAGGGATCATTTATCCAGTCAGTGGGGGATTTGGCCGCCATGGCGGGATCATTTATCCATCGACTGGTGAAATCCGCCCTTTAAGGAGCCATTCAGGGGGATTATTTATCCACCGACTGGGAGATTTGGCAGTCGTAGCGGGTTATCTATCCACCGACTGGCGAAATAGCCCGCCGTAGAAGCAAGCCATTACCCTTTATACCCATACTCGGGAATGCCGGCCCAACGTTTGCGCAGCCAGTGTGCGGCCATCTTGGGCTGGCGGTCGCGCGTCAAAATGCCCTTACGGTTGCCTTCCACGCGAATAATGCCTTGGAACGTCGCAAAATCGGCGAAATTCCACAGCTGTTCCCCGATGAACCACGATCGTTTGTCGATCTCGGCATTGATGCGCGCATAGTAGTCGCGTTGGAATTCCTCGCTGAACATTTCCCCATGCGTGCCATGAATGCCTTCGATGGTGTCGGCTCCGTATTCGGTGAACATCACAGGTTTGCCGATGCCTTCCCAGAAATCCAGTTCGATATTGAGCGCATAGCAGGCCGCATCGAGATCGCCGCTCAGGTTGTACCAGCCGTAGTAGCGGTTGATGCACACCACGTCCATGGTCCGCTCGGTGATGTCGGTCGTGTAGTCGTTTTGGCAGCATACCAACGTTACCGGTCTGTTTTGGGGGTCGCATTCGTGTGCCAGCTCATACAGTGGGCGGAAGTAGTCGTACGCCAGCCGTGGCCGTTCCCCGTCGCCATCCAATCCTGGCTCGTTGGCGATCGACCACATCGCCACGCACGGATGGTTTTTATCGCGTGCGATCATATCTCGAATCGCATCACGATGCCGTTGCCCCACCAGCGGATTCGCGTACTGCGGCCAGCTCATGCCCACGGCCGGCACTTCATCGATGATGACGATTCCCTCGCGGTCGCACAGATCGTACATGCTTTCCGCATACGGATAGTGGCTGGTCCGGAATGAGTTCGCATGCAGCCAGTGAATCAGCGACACATCCTTGACATTGAGCACGTCATCGGTGCCGCGGCCATGGAAATAGCTGTCCTCATGTTTGCCGAATCCCTTGAAATAGAACGGTTTTCCGTTGACGAGGAATTTTGTGCCGCTCACTTCGATCGTGCGTACGCCGAATGTCTGCCGATAGGTGTCGATGACGGCCGATTGCGATTCCGTCCCGCTTTCCGGCAGTAGCTCCACTACGGCGGTGTACAGGTATGCCGCGCCCGGATTCCACAATTTCATATCGGGAATTGCGATTTCGCCGCTTGCCTTTGCCGTTTCGTCGTCGTTGCGTTCAACATCGGCTGTGACGGTCGCCGCGATGCTTCCGTCGCCGTCCAGGATGGAGACGCGTACTTGACGACTATGATTCGATTCACGCTGAAGGTCCACTTCGATTGATTTGGCCGCGTTGTCTGATTCGCCCGATTCGTCCACTTCGATTAATCCGGCAGAATCCGCACAGTCGGTTACCGTTTCGTCCGACCGAATCAGGTCATCGTGGACGGTAGTGGTCTCAAAGAAAATCCCGCCGACCGTCACATCGTATGTAATCAACGCGTTTGCCGCGGTATGCGCGTCACTTGAGACGCCGTCGAGACGTGCGGTGGTAATCGCAATATCCGCGATATAGCCTTCCGCCGGCGTCGTATACAATTCGACATGTCTATTCAATCCGGCGAAATTGAAGAAATCGAAATTCGGCAGATTCTGCCGTCTTGCATGCTTCTTCGCTTCGGCCACCGCGGGAACGTTGGCGTTGTCGGAACCCATGAAGGCGGTGCCTGCGTCGTTGCCGACTGGCAGTGTCGAAGAGCCGATGCGATTGTCGACGGCGACGGTCAGCAGATTTTCCCCGAAACGCAAGGCGGAGGTCACTTCGAATTCGAATGGTAGGAATCCGCCGAAATGCGAGCCGAGCAACTGGCCGTTCAGATAGACGTCCGCCGCGTGCGTGGCCGCGTCGAATCGCATCATCACGCGTTGTCCGGAAATCAGGCGCGAAGGTATGGTGAATCTACGCTGATAGACCACCCAGCCATAGTGCGCGCGCAGGTTCAGCTCGTCGTTTTGGTCGTTGTAGGAGCCGGGTACGGCCATCGGCAGCGGTTCGGGCAGGGGAGCGTCGGCCCATTCAGCAGGATATGAGTCTTCGCCGGCCGTGCGGAAATCCCATATGCCGTCAAGTGGGAATACGATTCGGGAGTCGTTGGATTGCGGATACAGCACTGTATGCCTTCTTTCGTATCGTTCCACGGTTCGGATGTTGGATGTCCGAGCTGACGTGCCAGGCGGATGAGAATTATCTTGCATGGTGTTGGCTGCATTTCCGACGTTCGGTTCGTGACTTCGGAATCCTTCATCCGCACAAGGTTCGTCAACATGAATATACGGCCATCATGGTGGTGAAGATTGGTATGAACACGCCGGATATGGGGGATGGCACGGACCGCGATTCCGGAGTCGCTGGACGCCACGCGGAGTCGAAATTAACGTTATCCGTGCGATAATGAGCTGTGAGCGTTAACAATACAATGGAGCACTGAAGGAGCGCTTACGTCGATGACTTCTGAAATGACTTCTGAAATGACTTCCGCAATGCACCCCGGCGAGGAGCCATACGGTTACCTGCTGGTCCATTTCATAGAGGATCAGGATGGCTATGCCGAACGCATCTATCTCGACCTGTCCGACGGAGACAATCCGGAACGATGGAACCCGCTCAATGACGGACGTCCGATTCTCACGTCCCCGCTTGGCACCAGAGGCGTTCGCGATCCGTATCTGGTACGCAATCCCGAAACCGGCCGTGTCTACATTCTCGCCACGGACCTCATGGTGTTCTCCGATGGGCAGAAGCCCGCTCCCGCCGCCGACTGGTACGAGTTCTCCCATCATGGCAGCGTGAATCTGATCATCTGGGAATCCGATGATCTGGTACACTGGAGCAAGCCTCGCACGCTTGATATGAGCGCACGACCGGACGGTACGCATGCGCAGCTCGGCATGGCATGGGCTCCGGAGGCGTTATGGGTCCCGGATTACTATCCGCAAGGGCACGAAGGCGGCCGTGGTGCGTTCGTGGTCTACTGGTCGAGCACCGTGTTTTCCGACGACGACGCGAACCACGAGGAACAAGATGCCTATTCCCGCATCATGTGGGGCGTGACCTCCGACTTCACCGATGAGACGTTCTCGTTCGGCGGCGTGCTTGTTGACCGCGGCCATCCCACCATCGACACCACCATACTGCAGCGCACATTGCCGAACGGTACGGTGCGCACATACCGCGCCACGAAAGACAACGGTCCGAACCCCAATATCTGGCTGGACTCCACCGATACGAAACGCTGGTGGGAGCCGGAGGCCGAATGGACCGTCGTGCAGGAGAACATCGGCGCTGACTGGGTTGAAGACGGCAACCCCGGAGGAGTGGAAGGCCCGGCATTGTTCGCATCCCACAGTGATCCCATATGGTATCTGTATGTGGATGTGATTCCGTCGATCGGATACAGGCCGATGGTCTCCGACGATCCGGATAAGGGCTTTGACTATCTGAAATCCGCCGATTTCCACATGGAACCGCACACCAAACACGGCGGTGTGCTTTCGCTCACCCGCACCGAATACGATCGTCTGCACGTCCACGACGGATACATCGGCTAGACATGCCGAACCGTATACATTGGATTCCGCGACCCAACATCGCGCACTAACTTCGCACACGTCACCGCAACGCCAGCCACATCACAAAGAAGGCAACAATGAGCAATTCGCACAGCCATCCGATTGAACTGAAGAACATCACGGTCACTGATCCGTTCTGGGCCGCCGAACAGGAACTCGTACGCGCCGCGGTGATTCCCTACCAGTGGAACGCGTTGAACGACAACATCCCCGGTGCCGCGCCCAGCTACTGCATGCACAACTTCAAGGCCGCGGCCGCACAGAACGCCGAACATCGCGAACAAGGCAAGGACTTCGTGCCGCCCACCTACACGTTCCGCGGATTCGAGGCGCTGCCGGAAGACCCAGCGAACCCGGATCCCGACAAGTTTTAC